>NZ_JBMBTE010000002.1:0-177376 GCF_048897285.1 Rhodococcus sp. O3 | reverse complement strand
CTGCGGCCGCCACGAAGAAACACCACAAAGATGCGTAGTCCTACTCAGGAAACAGGTGGGTGAAGCGGGCAGAATGATCATCGATACCGCGCCTTGGGGGAGGATTCCGGTATCGACCCGGGACCCGATCGGGGGGTCGGCTCCCGGGCGCTCGGACGAGGGGCTTTGCCGCTGATCGGGACAGCGACGGAGCCCCTCGTCCATGCTTCGGGGTCTCTAGTTCCGACGAGCGTTCTGCCGAGCGGGCGGATTGACGAACCAGAGGTTCTCCTCGACCAGGTGCTCGCTCTTCCAGCCGTCGGCGGTGCGTACGACGCGATGGTGGTAGTTGCCGCCGCAGAACGACAGCGCGTCCATGCCGGGCAGTTGCATGGGGTTGTAGAACATGGCGGTCACGTCGGCCCGGTTGCCGTCGAGGCTGATCTGGATGTTGCTGATGAAGTGCTGCGTCATGGGCACCGCGTCGAGCGCGCGGGACAGGATCGCGACGACCTCGTCGCGCGAGCCCGGCGGATATCCGACGGAGCTGTAGTCGAGGTGCGCGTCGTCGGTGAAGACCGAGGCGAGCGCCTCCCAGTCCTTGGTGTCGACGGACCGCGCGTAGCGGTAGAGAAGCTCCCTGATCTCGAGCTTGTCGTGAACAGCCTGAACATCCATCAGGCGAGAATAGGACATTCATCAATTGAGAGGAACATTTCCGCCGACGTTCGCCGCACCCGAAACGAGCGATGGGTGCTTCCCTGTCGTCGAACGACGGAGAGGCACCCATCGCCGGGGTACCGGGGTTCGGTCAGGCGGAGACGACCGCGTCCAGAACGCTGTAGAACATGCCGAGACCGTCGTCGCTGGGACCGGTGAGCGGCTCGGTCGCGTGCTCGGGGTGCGGCATCAAGCCGACGACACGGCCGTTCGCCGAGGCGATGCCGGCGATCCCGCGCTGCGAGCCGTTCGGATTGTCGCCGGCGTACCGGAACACCACGCGACCTTCGCCCTCGAGTTCGTCGAGCACTTCCTGCGACGCCTGGTAGCGGCCTTCCCCGGACTTGAGGGGAACGAGGATCTCGGCTCCGGCCTCGTAGCGGGAGGTCCATGCGGTCGAGTTCGACTCGACCTTCAGCCACTGGTCGCGGCAGATGAAGTGCAGGCCCTCGTTGCGGGTGAGCGCGCCGGGCAGCAGGCCCGCCTCGCACAGCACCTGGAAGCCGTTGCAGATACCCAGCACCGGCATGCCGCCCTTGGCCGCCTCGACGACCTTGCCCATCACGGGCGCGAAGCGCGCGATGGCGCCGCAGCGCAGGTAGTCGCCGTAGGAGAAGCCGCCGGGCACGATGACCGCATCGACACCCTTGAGGTCGGCGTCGCCGTGCCACAGGCTCACGGCCTCACCGCCGGCGAGCTTGACCGCGCGGGCCGCGTCGACGTCGTCGAGCGTGCCAGGGAAGGTGATGACTCCGACGCGGCTCATGCTTCACCGTCGATCCGGCGCACCGTCCAGTCCTCGATCACGGTGTTGGCGAGCAGGCTCTCCGCGATCTTCTCGAGCTCGGCGTCGTCGACGCTGCCGTCGATCTCGAGCTCGAAGCGCTTCCCCTGGCGGACGTCGGACACGCCCGGGAAGCCCAGCCGCGACAGCGCCCCGACAATGGCCTGGCCCTGGGGGTCGAGAATCTCGGCCTTGGGCATGACTTCGACGACGACACGAGCCACGTGCTGCTCCTCGGTAGTAGTGCTGGCGCCCGGGGACGGACACCGGACGAACAGCAGTTTACCGGGACGCCCGCGAACACCGGGCACCGGTCGACGCACTTCACAGATATACCCCCAGGGGGTATAAAGGAGGAGTGTCCACACATAAGGAGGAGCCGATGACCACCGGCGACACCCTGCACGAGGTCGAGCTTTCGATCGGCGGTATGACGTGCGCCTCGTGCGCCGCCCGCATCGAGAAGAAGCTCAACCGGATGGACGGCGTCACCGCGACCGTCAACTACGCAACCGAAACCGCGAAGGTCAGCTACACCGGAGAGGTCGCCCCGGAGGACCTCGTGGCGACCGTCGAAGCCACCGGTTACAGCGCGATGCTGCCCCCGGCCCCGACGCCTGCCGGGACCGAGCCGGTCCCGGCAACCGCCGAACCCGACGAGGCGGCGGCATGGCGGCAGCGGCTGATCGTGTCCGCGACCCTCACCGTCCCGGTCGTGCTGCTGTCGATGATTCCGGCGCTGCAGTTCGACAACTGGCAGTGGATCGCCCTGACGCTCGCCTCCCCGGTCGTGGTGTGGGGTGCGCTGCCGTTCCACCGCGCCGCATGGACCAACCTGCGTCACGGCGCGGCCACGATGGACACCCTCATCTCGGTCGGTGTGATCGCCGCCTACCTGTGGTCGCTGTGGGCCCTGCTGTTCACCCACGCCGGCATGCCCGGCATGCGGATGGCCTTCGACCTGTTCCCCTCCGGCGACGGCGAAGCGCACATCTATCTGGAGGTCGCGGCGGCGGTCACGACCTTCATCCTCGCCGGCCGGTACTTCGAGGCCCGCGCCAAGCGGCAGTCCGGCGCGGCACTGCGGGCCCTGCTGGACATGGGCGCCAAGGACGTCGCCGTGCTGCGGAACGGCACCGAAACACGCATCCCGATCGGGCAGCTCGCGGTCGGCGACGTGTTCGTGGTACGGCCCGGCGAGAAGGTCGCGACCGACGGTGTCGTCACGTCCGGCACCTCGGCGGTCGACGCCTCGATGCTCACGGGTGAATCGGTCCCGGTGGAGGTCGGCCCCGGCGACAGCGTCGTCGGCGCGACCGTCAACGCCGGTGGCCGGCTCGAGGTCCGCGCGACCCGGATCGGCGCGGACACCCAGCTCGCCCAGATGGCGCGGCTGGTCACCGAGGCGCAGAACGGCAAGGCCGAGGTGCAGCGTCTCGCCGACCGGGTGTCGGCGGTGTTCGTCCCGATCGTGATCGGCCTGTCCCTGCTCACCCTCGCCGGCTGGGTCCTGTTCACCGACGATCCCGTCTCCTCCGCCTTCACGGCGGCCGTCGCCGTGCTGATCATCGCGTGCCCGTGCGCGCTCGGCCTGGCCACACCCACCGCGCTGCTCGTCGGCACCGGACGCGGCGCCCAGCTCGGCATCCTCATCAAGGGACCGCAGATCCTGGAATCGACGCGGCGCGTCGACACGGTCGTGCTCGACAAGACCGGGACCGTGACGAGCGGTCGTATGAGCGTCGACGCGGTGCACGTGGCCGACGGCGAATCCGAGACGGAGACACTGCATCTCGCCGGATCGCTCGAGCACGCGTCGGAGCACCCGATCGCGCGGGCCGTCGCGGAACGCGCCGGGACCCTCTCCGACGTCGAGAACTTCGAGAACCACGGGGGCCGGGGCGTTTCCGGGGTCGTCGACGGCCACGCCGTGCTGGCCGGGCGCCTCTCCTGGCTGTGCGACGAATGGTCGCTGACGGCACCCGAATCGCTGCGCCGGGCCGCCGACGAGGCCGAGGCCGCGGGCCGCACCCCGGTGTGGGTCGCGTGGGACGGGACGATCCGTGCCGTCGTGGTCGTCTCCGACACGATCAAGGAGACCTCGGCGGACGCGATCGCCGAGCTGCGGGCGCTGGGTCTGCATCCGGTGCTGCTCACCGGCGACAACCACCGCGCCGCCGAATCCGTCGCCGCGCAGGTCGGCATCGACGACGTGATCGCGGAGGTGCTGCCGGGCGACAAGGTCGCCGTCGTCGAACGGCTGCAGCGGGAGGGACGGGTCGTCGCGATGGTCGGCGACGGTGTCAACGACGCGGCCGCGCTTGCGCAGGCGGACCTGGGCCTGGCCATGGGTACCGGTACCGACGTCGCGATCGAGGCATCCGATCTGACGTTGGTGCGCGGCGACCTCACGTCGGCGCCCGACGCGATCCGGCTCGCCCGCGCCACGCTGGGCACCATCAAGGGAAACCTGTTCTGGGCGTTCGCCTACAACGTGGCGGCGTTGCCGCTGGCCGCGCTCGGGCTGCTCAATCCGCTGATCGCGGGAGCGGCGATGGCGTTCAGCTCGGTGTTCGTGGTGAGCAACAGCCTACGGCTGCGGCGCTTCTCACCACGCTAGGCAGTGTTTCGAAAGTTCGGTCGCTGACGAGGCGGCAGAAGTAAGACACGTGATAATATTTTCTGCTGGATTCGGTATATTGTTCTCATGGCGCGTACAGACAAATGGGCTTCTCTCAGCACCCAAACACGGGAGGCTCTGCGCTCGGACCTCCTGAGCGGGAGGTGGGAACCCGGAAAGAGGCTTCAGGTCGGCGAGCTCTCCAAGCTGTACGGCGCCAGCACCACCGTCATGCGCGAGGCTCTGACCAGGCTCGCCGGCGAGCAGCTCGTCTCCTTCGTTCCCAATCACGGCTTCTTCGTCGCCCAGTTGACGCTGGACGAACTCCACGATCTCACCGAACTGCGCTGCCGGATCGAGGGGTTCGGCGTCGCTCTCGCCATCGAGCGCGGGAGCCTTGCTTGGGAATCGGAGTTGATCGGCGCCCACCACAGGCTGGAGCGGACACCTCGCCGCAAGACCGACGACCCCCATCACATCAGCCCCGAGTGGCTCGAAGCCCACCAGGACTTCCACGCAAAGATCTTGGAACCGTGCCGTATCTCGGCACTCATCGACCTTGCAGCAACCCTCGCCGACGCCACCGTTCTCTACCGCCAGTGGACGGCACCCTCACAGGCTGCAGAATCACGCGATATCGAAGCAGAGCACCGGGAGATCCTCGAGTCCGTACTTGCCCGGGACGCAGTAACCGCCGAGAAGCTGTTGCGTGAGCACTACGAGCTCACCACGAGGATCATCACGCAGTCGCTCAGCTGATCCCGCGAAAGAGCAACCGCCGAACACGGCTGCCCGGACGGACCTCAGACGCTGCGGGTGATCCCGCCGTCGACGCGGATGTTCTGTCCGGTGATGTAGCTCGCTTCCTCGCCGGCGAGGAAGCGCACGGCACGAGCGATCTCCTGCGTGCTGGCGGCCCTGCGCAGCGGGATGCGTTGGGTCCACTCGGGCGCGACCGCAGAGGGGTCGGCGACGGTCCACCCCGGTAGGACATTGTTCATGCGGATACCCGAGGGACCGTACTCATCGGAGTAGAGCTTGGTGAACGAAGCGAGCCCGGCCCGGAATGTCGCAGAGACCGGGTACCGAGGGTTCGGTTCGAACGGCGAACTGGTGGAGATGTTCACGATGCTGCCGCCCCCGACCTCCAGGAAATGAGGGGTCACCACACGCGCCATCCGAACGACATTGAGCAGGTAGCCCTCCATACCGTCCTGCCAGTCGCTGTCTGTCAGATCGAGCACACCACCTGTGGCTCCATGCCCGGAATTGTTGACGACCGTGTCGATCCGGCCGAACTCCGACAAGGCCAGGTCGACGACGGCCCGCAAGTCCTCCTCGGAGCGGTTCGTCCCGTCCAGCCCCACGCCGCCGAGTTCCTCGGCGAGTTTGCGCCCACGTCCGGACGGCGACAGGATCGCCACCCGATATCCGTGTTCGTGCAACTCCGTGGCGACGGCAGCACCGATGCCCGAACCGCCTCCGACCACAACGGCTGTCTTCTGCGTCATGAATTCTTTTCCTTGCTCAGTTGTTCGGCACGGCGCGCGATGAGCGCCTCGACTGCGGTCGCCGACAGGTCCGCGAACTCGGCGAAGTCGACGTCGTCTCCTGCACACGCGGCGATATAGAAGCCGTCGGTCAGAGCACGGCCGAGCACGACCATCTTGCGGCCGAACTCCGGGTCCTCGGCAAGTACCTCCGCCGGAATCAGCGGTTCGACCCGCCGCACCATGTGCTCGAACATCTCCTTGCGGACTTCGAGGTACTTCTTGCGCGCCAGATTGTCCTCGAGGCGGCGATCCAGCGCGAACATCAGGGCGAGGACCCAGAAAGCCTCGGCCTTGTTCTCCGGATCCGCCGAACCACCCGCCGACCCGGCGATGCTACGGCGCAGCAGGTCCCGGTTCGTCGGACCGGTATGGTCCTTCTTCCAGATTTCGAAACAGAACTCGATGAGTTCCGCAAACAACTTCTCTTTGTTCTCGAAATGGTAGTAAATGGATCCGTTCGGCAGCCCGGAAAGCCTGGCCACCTCGGACATCGTGGTGCCCTCGTAACCCGCCGTCACAGCCAGGGACAACGCCGCATCGAGGATCGCCCGCTCGTTTTCCGGGGTCGACTGATGAACTCGACGCCTCGCCATCTCAACTCCTTTCACCGCGACGCGATCACGAAGTGATCCCTATCGCTTTCTACCAGTGCGGCCGGCCGAACCTTCGGTCACCGCTGTGACAGTGAGGTCGCCGGGAGCGACCACACGGGCGCCGTCCTCCTCGACAGCGAGGAGTCGTGGGCTCTCCGGTCGCCACACCGGAGCGGTCCCGGAACCGTCACGCACGAACGGGACGATCGCGTCCCGGAACGCCGCACGCACACGCTCGAACGTGTCCCGATCGACACCTTCCATCATCGGCGCACCGCGCCAGGCGTGGCGGTCGCCGAAGACGAAGGGGAGCGTGAAGCAGTGTGGCGACAACGCCCGTTCCAGGGAGCTGCGAACATCGAGGCGCATCAGTCTCGTTGGAACTGTGGCACTTCGGGCGAGGTCGTACGCCACCGATCGGAACTGCCACAGTGTCGTGGCGAGCACCATCTGCTCGTATCCCGACTCCCACTCGGCCGTGTAACCGAGCACTGCCTCCGGAGCGCTGAAGGAGCGCGCCACGAAGTCCTCCAGCTTCTCCCGCGAGAAGGACTCGGCAGGTTGTGTTCTGAGGAAGGCCGCCGACTCCTCGGCGGTGGTGACCACCAGTAGCGCCGAGGTGTGCAGCCGAGTGGCACTCACCTTCGGCTCCCCCAACCATTCGGGCATCCGCGGCCCGGCCGCCGGGGCGAAGGCGAATCCCGCACCGAGGTAGTTCAGCGCGGTGGTGCGCTGCGCGGCCAGGATCGACTCGACCGGAGCGGTGGCGAACTGTTCCGGTGCCAGTGCACCCTCGAATGCCGCGCGCCGCGCCTCGTGGTCGTCCTCGGACAACGGGGCCAGGCGCGGCATGCTGAGCAGCAGCGTGCGGGCGAACATTCCTCCGGTCTCCGGCAGGACACTCAGCGCATGCGCGTACCACGCGCCGGCGGAATCCCCGGCAATGGTGATGTTGGCCGGATCGCCGCCGAACGCGGCGATGTTGTCCCGTACCCAACGCGCTGCCACCTCGAGATCCCGGAGCGGCTGCGCCGAGGCATCGGCGTCGCCCGAGCCACCGAGGTGGCCGAGCGCGCCGATCCTGTAGCCGACCGTGACAAGCACAATCCGTCCGCTGCGGACGAGGTCGTGCGCGTCGTACCAACGCGACTCGCCGGAGCCCGTTGTGAATCCACCACCGTGAACGAACAACAGCACCGGAAGCCCGGCCGAGTCGGCAGGTGCCTGGATCCTCAGAGAGAAGGAATCCTCGTGCTGGGGCAGTTCACCGAGTGCCTGCCCCAGTATCCCGTCGAGCATCCCGCCGATCTGGGGAAAGGCGGTAGGCGGCGACTGTGCGATGGTCGGCGGTCCCAGCGCGGAACCACGGTCGGTTCGATCGAGTCGTGCGCCGTACCGCACACCTCGGGCGTCGACGACCCCTTCGACGACTTCCGCACGGACGACACCCGTGTCGACCGTGAACTCCCTCGTACCCGCACTCACGGAGGTCATGGCAGAAAGTCGTAGTCGTCCGGGTCCACGTGCTCGGTGATCTTCCAGTATTCGGCGTTGGTGTAGGGCCACACCTGTGAGACCCGGCCGACGCTGTTCTGGTACCAACTGCGCACGTAGGGCTGGCCCCACGCCATCAGACGGTTCTCCCGATCGACCCACTCCACGAAGCGGTCCAGCGCCTCGGGGGTGACGTCGAGAGCCTTGACACCCCGGTCGAGGACCCCACGGATCGCCTCGAGCGAGTACTCCCCGGCGCGCTCGAGCATGAAGTGCAGGCTGCCGGCGACGACACCACCGATGTTCGGCCCGTACAGCATGAAGAAGTTCGGGTAGCCCGGCACAGTGATGCCGTTGTACGCGCGGGCGTCGCCCTTCCAGAATTCGTGGATCTCCACCCCGCCTCGACCGATCACCTCGACACCGTCGAGGTAGTCCGACGGCTTGAATCCGGTGGCGTAGACGATGAGGTCGACCTCGTGGTGCGTCCCGTCAGCGGTACGGATTCCGGTCTCGGTCAGCTCCACAATGGCGTGCGTCGACACCGTAGTGCTTTCGGCCATCAGCGCTTTCGCCCACACGCCGTTGTCGCGCAGCATGCGCTTGGCGCCCGGCGGGTAGGACGGGACGGCGATCTCCAACAGGTCCGGTCGTCCCTCGAACTGCTCGGTCAGCCGCGCGATCAGTTCGTCGCGCACCTTCTGGTTCGTGGCGGAGACACTCAACGGCGCACCGGGCCAGTCCTTTTCGGCGCGGACGGTGTGGAACCGCCCGGGGATGCCCTGGGTGATCGTCCAGAGCCGGTACCACTGACCGTAGTAGGGGACCTTGTTCACCAGCCAGGCGAAGGTCTCCGAGTGGTTGTCGTGGTAGGTCGGGGCGGGCAGCATCCACGGGGCGCTGCGCTGGAAGACGGTCAGCGACGCCACCTCGTCGTAGATGGCGGGCACGATCTGGTAGGCGCTGGCGCCGGTACCAATGACCGCGACGCGCTTGCCGCGCCAGTCGTAGGAGTCGTCCCATTCCTGCGAGTGCATGGTGGCACCGCGGAAACGTTCGGCGCCGGGGAAGTCGGGGATGTTCGGGATGTCCAGCTGCCCGACCGCGCTGATGACCGCCTGGAACGTGCGGGTGCGCTCGTTGCCCTGGCTGTCGCGGGTGACCACGGTCCATGCGCCGGCCTCGTCGTCCCACTGGGCGCTCACCAGCCGGGTGCCGTACTCGATCAGGTCGGCGAGTCCGGCCCGCTCGGCGACGGTGTTGAGGTAGTCGTCGATCTCCCCACCCTCGGCGAACTGGTGGGGCCAGTCGACCCGCTGTGCGAACGAGTAGGAATACCCGAAAGTCGGTGTGTCCAGGCGCACTCCGGGGTAGTGGTTCTTCTGCCAGGTACCACCCAGCCGATCGGCGGCGTCGATCATCGTGAAGGGCACACCGGCCTGACGGTAGCGGTGCCCGGCGGCGATACCCGAGACACCCGCACCGACGATGAGCACCTCGAAGCGGCGTCCCTCGGCGACGTCCTCGAAGCGCCAGTCGGGAGCGGCACTCTTGTCCTCGGCCAGATCGAGTTCGTGCTTGAGCGAGTCGGACCAATCGGCGTTGCCGCCGGTGAGATAGCCCAGGACGTCGGTGACCGCGGTGTCGGAAAGCATGCCGACGCTGGTGATCCGCTCGTCGCGGATGCGGCGCAGCCCTGCGAGCGCGAGCTCGCGAGCCTTGTCCTGCTGAGCTTCCGACATGCCACCGTGCGGATGCCCGATCGTGTCGACGGGCGTCAGCGGTGGGCGCAGGTCCTCGGTGAGGACGGCGGTGTCACCCGTGGCGGCGGCGATGGCCACCAGCAGCGAGGGAAGATCGGCCTTGTCGGCGATCTCCTGCAGGAAGTCGTCGGATTCGGTGATCGGCTCGTACTCGTCGCGCCAGAACAGGTCGTCGTAGCGGTCGATACCAGAAGTGCTCATCTGTTCTCTTTCCTCCGGGAGCGGTCGACGCTGCGCGAGAGGTCGACGTAGGTCCGTAGTGCGGCGACGACCCGTGCCTCGTCGGCAGCAGTGAACACAGCCGCGACGTAGCGGTCCGGGCGAACGACGACGGCGTGGGGTACCCCGAGCGGGCGGGCCGGGTCGACGAACGCGCCGGTGAGGTCGGTCAGATCGGAGGGCCCTGCCTCCTGCGGACCACGCTGGTGGCCGCGTGGGAGAAGACGCACCCGTGGGACGCCGTTCCAGAACGGATCGCGCGCGACCTGCCCGTCCCCTGTGGTTCCGAGTTCGAGGATCGCCCATCCGGTTCCGAGATGCGCGTCGAGGGGCGAGGTGGTGCCCTCGGCGGTCTCGACCGTCGGCTGGCTCATGGCCTTGCCGACGGTGCCTGCGAAGCGGGAGTCCACTTCACGTGCCGGTTCGACGGCGACGCCCTTGGAGTAGTCCGGCGGGGTGATGAACCGCATGGAGGACAGATACGCGTGGACCGGCGGGAACAGTCGAGCCACGGAGAAGACGACGTCGCGGGCGGCCGCTGCGACGCCACGGGCCATGACGATCGAACCGGTGATGTGCGAGATGCGCACCATCTTCTTGGCGTGGGTACGACGTTCGGACTCGTAGCTGTCGAGCAGACGGTCGGTGCCCACACCGTCGAGTACGGCCCGCAGCTTCCAGGCCAGGTTCGACGCGTCGCGAAGACCGGCATTGAGTCCCTGGCCCGAGAACGGGGGCATGAGATGGCCGGCGTCACCGACGAGGAATGCGCGTCCGGCCCGGTAGGTCTTGGCGAGCCGGCGGTGGGCGACGTAGACGACTGCGCGGCGGATGTCCTCCGGGGTCACCTGTGGGTGGAACGGAAGGACCAGTTCGCGGATCTTGTCCGGGCGGGTGATCTCCTCGGCGTCGTCGCCGGGAAGCATCATGAATTCCAGACGCAGTCGTCCCTTGATGCCGGGGACGTAGACGTACGGTCGGTCGCCGTTGCCGTGGAACTCGGCGTAGGGCTCTTTCTCGCGGGTGGTGTTCAGCAGGTCGACGACCACCCAGCGTTCTTCCTGGGTCGATCCGACCAGGGGCACACCGAGGGCATCGCGGGTGAAGCTTCGGCCACCGTCCGCGCCGGCCAGCCACGATCCGACGACGGTCGAGGTGACGCCGTCCTCGGAGCGGGTGGTCACCGTGACGGTCGTGCCGTCCTGGGTGATCGCCACCGCGCGCTGGCCCATTCGGAAGTCGATGTCGGGGTGTTCGACCGCCCTGTCCCACAGCAGCTGTTCGAGGACGGGTTGATCGAACTGCGACTTCGCGGGGTGTCCGGTACGGGAGGGAACGGGCTTGGACTGGGCGAGCAAGCGGTCGCCGAGACCGAAATAGCGTGCCCCGGTGTCCAGATAGGACTCCGCCTTGAGGTCGTCGGCCAAGCCCAGACGCTCGAGGATGCGGAAGGACTCGTCGGCGATGCTGATGGCGCGGGGCAGGTCCCCCGGGGCGGTCATCGGTTCGATCACCGAGACCCGGGCACCTTCGTCGGCGAGAAGCAGGGCGAGGGTGAGCCCCACGGGACCTCCGCCGACGACGACAACGTCTGCATCGATGTTGTTCTGCTGCATGTTCATCGCGGTCACAACACCGCCGCCTGGCGTGAGGTGACCATTCCGGTCTTGTTGGTCTTGGCGATCTGCACCTGCTCGTAGACATGGGCGCGCAGTTCGCTGAAGCGGGTGAGCGAGCGTGTGCCGAGCTGGTCCCGCTCGTCCGGCAGGTCGATCTTCACGTCGTCCTGGATCACCGTGGGCGAGCTCGACAGCACCAGGACCCGCTGACCGAGGTAGACGGACTCCTCGATGTCGTGGGTGACGAAGAGGATGGTCATGTTGTGCCGCTTCCATACCGAGCGGACGAGGTCCTCGAGGTCGGCCCGGGTCTGCGCGTCGACAGCGGCGAACGGTTCGTCCATGAGCAGGACGCTCGGATGCGTGGCGACCGCGCGGGCAATGGCGACGCGCTGTTGCATGCCCCCGGACAACTGCCAGGGGTAGCTGCCGCGAGCCTGCTCGAGGCCGACCGAGTGCAAAGCCTCGTCGACACGTGCGCGACGCTCCGCCTTGGACAGCTTGGCGATCTTGAGCGGCAGTTCGATGTTGGCGGCCACCGTCATCCAGGGGTAGAGGCTGCGGCCGTACTCCTGGAACACCACGGCCATACCCCTGGCCGGCCCGTTGACGGGCCTGCCGTCGAGCACGACCGCACCCGAGGTCGGCGCCATGAGACCGGCGATGCACTTGAGCAGCGTGGTCTTGCCGCTTCCCGACGGGCCGACGAGGCAGGCGAATTCACCCTGGTGCAGGTCGAAGGTGAGGGACTTGACCGCTTCGAAGTCTTTGCCGTCCCGGCTGTATACCTTCTTGACCTTGTCGACGCGGAGTCGAACGTCTTGGTGATCAGTCATTCGCACTTTCCTTCAATCCTTCGTACCAGCCGAGGACTCGGCCCTGGACGATCTGGAACAACACGGACAGCGCCACACCGAGCAGCCCGAGCAGCACGATGCCGCTCCACATCTCGGGGATGTCGATCCGATTCTGGAAGTTGATGATGGCGTAGCCGATTCCCTCTGTGGCCGCGAACATCTCGGAGACGACCATCAGGACGAGGCCGACCGCGAGGCTCTGGCGGATGCCGGCGAAGATCTGCGGTGAGGCGGCCGGGAGTACGAGATACCGCATCCGGTCGATGCCGGTGAGTCCGTAGACCCGGCCGGTGTCGCTCTGAACCTCGTCGATGGAGGCGACGCCCTTGATGGTGTTGAGGAGGATGGGCCACAGACATCCGAGGACGATGACGGTGACCTTCATGGCGTCGTTGATGCCGATCAGCAGGAGCAGGACCGGGATCATGATCGTCGACGGGACCGCGCGGAGGAACTCGAGCAGCGGGCTGAGCAGCCATCGCACCCAGTCGATCGAACCGATGGCGATACCGAGACCGACGCCGAGGACGATGGACAGCGCCAGGCCGACCAGCAGGCGCGCGATACTGGGGAGCGCGTCCTGCGTGAATCCGTCGCCGAGCCACACGGTGCGGAACGCGGTGACGAGTTGGTCCGGGTCGGGAACGTAGAAGCTGCCACCGCCCCGCGTGGCCGCCCACCATGCTGCGATCAGCACGATCGGCAGGCCGACGAAATATCCGAGACTCTTCAGTGTATTCACGACTTCACACCTCCACGCACCGAGGCGTGCCAGAAGAGAACCTTGCGTTCGATCGTTCCCATCAGCCAGTTGACGAGCATGCCGAGCACGCCGCTGGTGACGATGAGGGCGAACATCGCCGGCGCGTCGTCGTTGATCTGTGCGAGTGCGACGTCCTGGCCGAGGCCCGGGGTGCCGATGATCAGCTCGACGCCGACGGACAGGATCAGCGCGACCGTGGCGGCCAGGCGTATGCCGGTCATGAGGAAGGGCAGCAGGGTCGGGAAGAGCAGGTGGCGGACTCTCTGCCAGAAGTTCATCTGCAGGGTCAGGGCGGTGTCCGTGGCGACCTTGTCGACGTCGGCCACGCCGTAGAGCACCTGGACCAGCACGATCCAGAAGCAGGCGTAGACGACGATCAGAAGCTCGGCGCTGAGGGCCGGTCCGTACAGGAGCGCGGCAAGCGGGATGAGCGCGACCGCGGGGATGGGCCGAAGGAACTCGATGGTCGAGTGGGTCGCCCGCCTGAGGAACGTACTGGAGCCGATGATCACGCCGACCACGATGGCGGCGACGCTGGAGACCACCAGACCGATCAGCCAGGCACGCAGCGTGTAGCCGACCGAGGTCCAGAAATCGGGATCGGACAGGTTCTCGACGAATTCCGCGAACACCACCGTCGGGGGTGGCAGATAGTGCGAACCGACCGGTCCGATGGCAGAGAACACCTGCCAGATCAGGAGAAAGCCCAGACTGCCGGCCACACCGAGGAGAAGCGGCTTGTACGGGGCGATTGCACTGGGTTCTCGGGAACTGTCCCGTTGCGGCGGTGCCGCCACGGGCTTCTCCAGTTCTCGTTGTGCCACGCTCATGGCAGGCAACCTTTCGAGTGTTGCGGAGGCATGGGGTGGGTCGGGCCTCGCGGCCCGACCCACGCGGTCAGTGGTTCCAGACGACGTTCTCGCCGGGCTCCTTGTTCATGACGTCGTACTTCACCAGCAGGGTGCTGAACTGGTCGATCGCGTCGACGTCCAACTTCGCATCCCACTGGATGAACTCGGTCTTCGCAGCGACCTCGGGGGCGGTGCCGATCACCTTCGGCAACAGGGCGCGGACGTCGTCCTGATGCGCTTCGGCGTAGGTGAGAGTTTCGTCGAGGGCTTCCGTAAACCGTTCGACCAGATCGGGTTTGGTGTCGATGAGCTTCCTGCCGGCCACCATGACCAGCTCGGCTCCATCGAGGCCTGCCGCCGGGATGAAGTCGCTGACGACGGCGCCACCGTTGTTCAGGATCTGTCCGATGAACGGCGGTCCGGCCATTCCGGCATCGATCTGCCCGCTCTCGAGCTGCGCGGCGACCTGGTCGAAACCGAGCTGCACGAAGGTGATCGACTCGGGGTCGCCGCCCTCCTGCGCGACCGCTTCCTTGATGCCGATCTCGCCGATGCTCCCGAGGGCGTTGATCGCGACACGCTTACCTTCGAGGTCCTTCGCCGACTTGATATCCGAGCCCGCGCCGACGAGCACGGCGACGGAGTCACCCAAGGTGCCGGGGCGGTTCTTGGCGTAGCCGGACACGATCGGTACATCGAGGCCCTTGCTGCTCGCGACCAGCGGCGTGGTCGGGCTGGCCAGGATGAAGTCGAGGCTCCCGGAATTCACGGCCGGCAACTGCGCAGCGCTCGACTGGCCCATGACGAGTTCGATTTCGATTCCCTGCTCGGCGAAGAAGCCCTGGTCGATGCCGATCTGGAAGGCACCCACCGCCGACGAGGGGAAAAGCCCCACCTTCACGATGTCGAGACCGCTGTCCGATTTCGATGCGGCACCGTCGTTCGATCCGTTGGAGCACGCGGTCAGCGCAAGTGCCAACGCCGCGCCTCCGGCGAGCACAGACAAGGTCCGCTTCATGAATTCCTTCTTCCCTGAATCCGACTGTTCCGGAATCCGACTGTTCCGGGCGATCTTGATGGGCCGTGCAGATGTGACGCCCGCAACATCGACTATGTCACAGATTTAATATTGGTCAAGTTTTATTGCATTCTCACTGAGGAATGTATTCTTCCGGCCACCGCAGTCGGGCAGCGGAAAATACCGACTCCAGGGTCGAGTCGAGATCCTGAGCGAGACATTCGGCCGCGATGACATGATCCGGTCGCACTACCACCGCCGAGAACGGCCGACGATGGAACCAGGACTTGATCACGCCCGACGGATCGCCCACTACCTGCACACCGTCCCCGGTGTTCTCCGTTGCCCACGACAGCTGGGAGGCAGGTACCAGATGCACCAGGCGTGCGCCGAGCGACTCCAGTCGCTCCAGGTTCTCCTTGTCGACGAGCTGCCGTGGATCGTTGTTCCACACGAAGATTCGCCAGCCGGACCCCGTCACATCGTCGAGCAGCCGATCGGTCGCGGCCGTCGTGCACACCCGCGGCTGCGGGAACAACGTACCGACAGCCGACTTGAAGTCCTCCGCAACGGGTACCGACTTCAACCGGGGCACCCGCGCCGGCACCACGACGCCGCGCTCGTAGCGCGGCATGGGCTTGAAGCCCTGCCCGGAAACATACGCCTTCAGTCGCGGCAACCGGTCGACGACCACTGCTGCGGCATCACGTGCCGCAGAACGCAGTTTGCTGCGGTTGGTGACCAGGTTGGCCATGCCGACCGACAGATCGACCATTGCCTTCACATGGTCGCGACGCTCCTCCGCGTAGGTGTCGAGCAACGCGTCGTCGGCGTGGCCCTTCACCACCGCAGCCAGCTTCCAGCCGAGATTCATCGCGTCACGAATGCACGAATTCCATCCCTGCCCGGCGACCACCGGCATGACGTGAGCGGCATCGCCGGCCAGCAGGATCGGCCCTTCCCGGAACCGGGACGCCAACCGCGCGTGATGGGTGTAGACACGTCGACGGATGATGTTCAGCCGCTTCGGGTCGGGCACGTGATCGGCGAGGAGACCGTAGATGAACTCGTCCGATTCCACGAGCTCCTCCCCCTCGTCGTCGAGCATCATGAACTCCCAACGCCGAATCCCGTGCGGGAGGCTCAAAGTGGCGTAGCCACGCGTGGGGTCACCGCCGAACACCGCGTGCGGCGTGCCGATCGGGTCGTCGGCGACGTCGATCACGAGACCGCGCTGCTTGCGGGTCTCGCCTTCGAACTCGATGCCGAGGCGGGTCCGGGTGAAGGACCGGCCGCCCTCGCACCCGATGACGTAGCGCGCCGTGATCTGCGAGGTCACCTCCCCCGACTTGACGGTGACCGTCGCTTCGTCGTCGGTGTAGGCGAGGTCGATCGCTTCGGTCCCGAGCCGGACGTCGACCGTCTCGAAACGCTCCAGGCCCTCCAGCAAGACCTGGTCCACCAGCGGCTGAACGAAGCCGTTGCGCCGCGGCCATCCGAATTCACGTGTGGTGGGGTTGATCTCGGCGATGACCTTCATCTCGCCGTTGACGATCCGGACCTGCTGGTCGGGGACCGTGTGCGGCAGCACCTTGTCCACGAGGCCGATCGACTGCATGACCCGCAGCGCCTCGTCGTCGATACCGACCGCCCGCGGATAGTCGATGAGCTCGTCGAGCGCCTCGATCAGCACCGTGCGCACACCGTGCCGGCCGAGCAGGTTCGCGAGCGTGAGACCGGTGGGGCCCGCGCCGATGATCAGGACGTCCGTGTTCACGATTCACTCCTCAGGGATGCAATGTTCTGGCGTGCCTGGGCCCCGACCATGACAAGGTCGATCCCGAGCCCCACGTAATCGATCAGCTCCGCACGAGCCAGATCGGCTGCGTAAGTGGGGGAACCGGCGTAGATTCCGCAGGTTCGTCCGTATGCTCGTGCGACCTTTGCGATCTCGACGATCGCGTCGTACACCGGACCGTCCGCCCAGTCGGCCCCGCCTCCGAGACCGAAGGACACGGCCAGATCCGCCGGTCCGATGTAGACGGACCCGACACCGTCCACCGAGAGGATCTCCTCGGCGGCGTCGAGGCCACGGCGCGTCTCGATCTGCACGATGCACTCGACCGCGTCGTTCCCGGCCTCGGTGTAGCTGCTGCCGGAATACAGCTGGGGGCGGCTGGGCCCCAGGCTGCGGCGCCCCAGCGGGGGATACTTGGTCGCCGCCACGAGCGCTCTTGCCTCATCGGCGCTTTCGACGGTCGGTGCGATGATGCCGCGCGCGCCGCTGTCCATCAGGCGACCGATCGGACCCGAGTCGATGCTCGCCACGCGCACGTACCGGTATCGGACGTCGCGCGGGATCGCCCGCAGCATCGTGCAGGCGGTCTCCAGCCCGACTTCACCGTGCTGGAGGTCGATGACGACCCCGTCGTACCCGTTGAACAAGCCGCTTTCGACGATGCTCAACGACGGCGTGGCGACGTGGAGGAGGGCGGGGATGCTCGTCACTTGCCGGCCTCGGCCAGCCGGCGAGCGTGCGCCGCTGCGTTCTCGCCGCCGAAGACCGGAACGATCTCCCGGCGGCGGATGCGCCATTCCCCGTCCACCTGGACGTATTCCTCGCGGAACTCGCCGACGCTGGCGGGGCGCAGCGGATCGTCCTGCGTGCTGCGGAACGTCGTGTAGTAGGTCGTGCCCGTGAGGACTCCGTCCTTCCAGGCGAGTCGGGTGCCGCCCGAGAAGTGGCGGACCGTTCCCGCGTCCTGGGTGACCCGGCGTTCCCCCCACGCCTTGATGGCGTCGCGGCCGTTCATGGTGCCCAGCGGCCCGACCGAGACCGCATCCTCGGCATACAGGGTGTAGAGCCGGTCGGCGTGGCCGTGGTCGAGCAGCCAATGATGCTCCGCCACCAATTGTTCGATGGCGACGCGAATCTCGGTGGTGACGGCGGGTGTGGACCCGGAAGTGTTCTCGGTGTTCTCGGTGTTCTCGGTCATCGGTTCATGCCTTCGAATCGAGGGTTGCGCGCACACAACCCAGTCCGGTGATGGTGGCGGTGCATTCGACGTCGGCCGGCCAGGGCTCGATGTATCCGATCGAACCCGAGAGCAGGATCTCGCCGGCCCGCAACGGATGCCCGATCCGCAGTGCCGTCTCGGCGAGCCATTGCACCGCCTTGATCGGGTGGCCGAGCACGTTGCTTCCGACGCCCCGGGTGATCTCGTCACCGGTCGCGGTGGTGATCGACATCTCGACACCGGTGAGATCGACCTCGCCGTAGGCGTGTCGTTCCTCGCCGAGGACGACCCCGTCGCACCCTGCGTTGTCGGCAATGGTGTCGACGATCTTCCCGACATTGCCGGCGAAGCGGAAATCGACGAGTTCGAATGCGGGAGTGATGTATTCGATCGCGTCCTCGATCGCATCGGGGTCGGCGACGAGGATGTCCTTCGCCAGGACGAAGGCGACCTCGGCCTCGATGCGCAGGAAGTTGTGCGCGGACGCGGGGATCACGACGCCCGAGGAGTGGACCATGTCGTCGTGGATGATGCCGTAGTCGGGTTCGAAGACCCCGACCCGCTTCTGCACGAGCGGGTTCGTCAGACCGACCTTACGGCCGACACGACGCACACCGAGTTCGGCCTCCCGCCGGGCCGCGACGAGCTCGGAGATGCTGTACGCCGCATCGAGATCACGCTCGGGCAGCCGCGGACTGACGAAGTCCATGGTGGTGACGTCGCGGCGGGCGCGATAGAGCTCGTCGGCGATCTGTTCGATGACGCTGGTCTCTGTCATGATTCAGCCTTTTCGTGCGAGGAAGTCGAGGACGGTGGCGTTGAAGGTTTCGGGGTCCTCCCACTGCGGCCAGTGCGCCGCATTCTCGATGAGGAGGAACTGGCCGTCCGGAATCGACTCGGCGAGTTCCTTTCCCACCTCGGGTCCGCCGCTGGGCTCGTGGTCGGTCCATACCAGCAGTGCAGGTACGGGGATCGCCGCGAAGTCCTCGTCGGTGACCCGGTTGCGGTAGCGCGTCTCGGGCTGACGCAGCACCGCGATGTGATGCATGGCGTCGCCGAATCCGTCGCGGGAGTACACCGCCTGCCGGATGCGGACCAGTTCGTCGGTGATCTTGCCGGGGTCGTGGATGACGACCTGCAGCCGCTTCTTGACGTTGTCGTAGGTCGGTTCGGTGACGGCCTGGCGGCTGACCGACTGGGCACGGTCGACCCGCTCGGCGGTCGTGACGCGACCGCCCGGGGCACTGAGGATCACCGTCCGCACCCGCTCGGGGTGGTGGGCGGCGAACTTGATCGCGATCCAGCCGCCGAGGGACTCGCCGCACAGGTGCGCGCGGTCCAGGCCGAGCACGTCGAGCAGGGCGAGCAGATGTTCCTCGTATTCGGGGATCTCGAGGTCGTGGTCGGTCAGGGTGGTGAAGCCGTGACCGGGATAGTCGTATCCCACCACCCGGTACTTCGAGGCCAGAGCACGGATGTTCTGGGTGAAGGCCTCGATGTGGCCGGTGGTTCCGTTGAGCAGGACCACGGTCTGCTCGTCGGGTCCGCCGGGGCGGTCGACGGTGAGTACGCGGGTGCGCCAGCCGTTCACCTCGAGATATTCGAGGCGGTGCGGCAGGTCGGCGACGGCTTCCCAGAAGGTCTTGAACTCGTACATGTCCTCACGCTCCGATCGCGGCCTGGATACCGAAGCCGGCGCCCCAGGTCTCCACGGCCCAGTAGTGGTCGACGGCGAGCCGGTAGGGACCGGCGGTGGACAGGGCGGCATATGCCGCGATCCAGCTGCGCATCTCGTGGGCCGCGCTGCCCCCTTCGGCGACGAATCGGTCGTTGTCCCAACCGTCGACGGCGGACAGCTCACCGGAACGGAAGGTGTTCAGCACCAGCGTGTCCCAGGCTTCGTTGAGCGGTGCGCTCGAGGCCT
The DNA here is from genome assembly GCF_048897285.1 of Rhodococcus sp. O3. Taxonomy (NCBI): domain Bacteria; kingdom Bacillati; phylum Actinomycetota; class Actinomycetes; order Mycobacteriales; family Nocardiaceae; genus Rhodococcus; species Rhodococcus sp. O3. The sequence goes on along the minus strand of NZ_JBMBTE010000002.1, from coordinate 157,602 downwards.
TGCCGTCGGCGATGGCCTGGATGCCCTTCACAATCGCCTGTTCGCGGGCGGCGCGCTCCTCCCGACTGGGGGCGTACTCGACGAGGCGCCGGCGCACCGGTTCCGGGGCGTCGTCCCAGCGCGGGACGGGCGGATTGTGCGAGATGCCGCCGGAGGCCACCAGCAGAACTCGCTTGTCGAGCTGCTGCGCCGCCCGGCCGAGAGCCTCCCCGAACAACCGGACACGCTGCATCGGTGTGAGCGGGAATCCGAGTGCGTTGACGAAGATCGGAACGATGGGCCGGCTCAAGGGGTGGCCGTAGATGAATTCGAGCGGTTGCAGGATGCCGTGGTCCACCGTCATCCGCTCGGACCGGCCGATGTCGATTCCCTGTTCGAGGACCAGTGTGTGCAGGGTTCGGGCGATGTCTCCGTCGACGGGCACCGGGCCTGCCGTGGTGCCGTAGTCACCGACACCGACGGCCTCGGCTCCGATCGCCCAGGGGGTGATCAGCGAGTACAGCTGGCCGTTGAAGTGATCAGGGCCCAGTGCGACGACCACCTCGGGATCGAAGCTCTCGACGAAGGAGCGCACTTCACCGATTGCGGCCTCGATTTCCGCCATCGTCGTGCCTCCCGGGTCGACATTGCCGAATGACGGCGCATGGGACAGGGCGGCGACTGCCAAAGGCATGACAGGAGTTCCTTTCATGGGGCACCCGCACTTGGGCAGGATCGAGGACGGGAAAAAGACTCTAGTCTCTAGAGTCGTCACTCTAGAGACTAGAGTCACATGACCGCAACCACACTTCGCCACGATTTGTGACTCCGGCTATTCGCCGGGCGCGATGGGCATGAAGAGAGCCACCCCGGTACGGACAGATCTGCCCGTACCGGGGTGGCTGGAGAGGCAACACATTGTGCCGCCCGGAAGATCGGAGCTCAGGGACCGACCGGATCGGTGAGCATGATGCCGAAACCGGCACCCCATTCGTGGACCGGCCAGTACCAGCGGCCTGCGACCGTCGGGGTGTCGACGGCATCGACCGCCGCGAAGGCGGCGACCCACGCACGGATCTCGTGCGCCGATCCCCCACCCTCACGCGCCATCCAGTCGGTGGCCCATCCGTCGACCGCGTCGAGACGGCCGTCGGTGAAGGTGTCCATGACGAGCCGGTCGAACTCCTCGTTCAGGGGCTGCTGACCGGTACCGGTCAGGACGTGCTCGCGCGCGGCCTCGATGACCCGGCGCTGCCGTTCCTCCCGCTGCTCGGGGGTGTAGTGACGACCGTCGATCAGACGCTCACGCACCTGCTCCGGCGCCCCCTCGAGCTTCGGGACCGGCGGATCGTGCGACAGGCCACCGGATCCGACGATCAGCACCCGCTTGTTCCAGCGGGCGGCCTCGCGGCCGATCGCCTCACCGAACCTGCGCACGCGGCGCATCGACACCAGCGGCAGACCGACCGCGTTGACGAACACCGGCACGATGGGACGCTCGTAGTCCACGCCGAAGAGTATCTCGAGCGTCTGCGTCATGCCGTGGTCGACATACAGCCTCTCGGACTGCGCAACGTCGATCTCCTCGTCGAACACCGCCTGCACGAGCCGGGCCGCGTGCTCCCGGTCGACCGGCAGCGCGCGCTGCTGCGTGCTCCAGTCCCCGACACTGATGGCCTCGGAGCCGATGCAGAACGGCGGCATCATGTCGTAGAAGACACCGTTGAAGTGGTCGGGCCCGAACACGATCGTGATCTCGGGATCGAACGCCTCGATCGCCTTCCGAACCTCGGCCGTCGCCGCATGGATCTCGTCCAGCACACCACCGGCGGGCTCGATCTCGCCGATCAGCGGCGAGTGCGACATCGTGCAGACCGCGATGGCCATCGGCTACTGCTCCGCGACGATCTCGTTGCGCAGGACCCCGAGCCCCGTGATCTCGACCTCGACCACGTCGCCGGGGTTCAGCAGCGCCGGCGGGTCCATGAACAGGCCCACACCACCCGGGGTTCCGGTGACGATGATGTCGCCGGGCGCGAGCGGGGTGAAGGTCGAGATGTGCTCGATCAACCGGTCGATCGGGCACCGCATGTCCGCGATCGTGGCCTTCTGGCGCTGCTCACCGTTGACCCGCGTCTCGAGGGTGCATTCCTGAATGTCCTCGATGTCGGTGGCCGGCACGAAGTACGGGCCCATCGCGCCGGTGCGCGGGAAGTTCTTCCCCGGGATCCACTGCGTGGTGGCGCGCTGCCAGTCACGCACGGTGAAATCGTTGTAGATGCTGTAGCCCGCGATCACCGACTGCGCCTCGGCAGCGGGAACCTTGAAGGCCGGAGCGCCGATGACCACGGCGAGCTCACCCTCGTAGTCGAACTGGGTGCCCACCGCCGGGATCTCGACCGGGACCAGGTGACCGGTCTGGGAGTCGGCGAACCGCGTGAACAGGGTCGGGGCACCGACCTCGGCCTTACCGGTCTCCTCCAGATGCGACCGGTAGTTGACGCCCACGCAGATGATCTTGGCGGGGTTCGGCACAGCCGGCAGGAAGGAAACCTCGGACTCCTGGGCAACGGGTTCGAGACCGTCGACCAGCGAATCGCGCAGCAGACCCGCGGCGATGGCGTCGCGCAGGGAGGCGGCCACGTCGGCGCCGTTCACGCCCAGGTCGTAGACCTGCCCGTCGACCACTGCACCCCAGCTCTGACGACCCTCAACCTCGAAACTCACGTACTTCACAATCACATCTCCTCTGAAGAATGTATTTTCACGACGATAGTACGTCAGTAGTTAAGTAAAATATAGTCAGTCGCGGAAGGCGCCGGGCGGCGAGCAGGTGGGAGAACGGACGGTGGGAGATACTTACGCCCATGCGACTGACCCACTTCGGACACTCCTGCCTGCTCGTCGAACACCGCGGCGCGAAGATCCTGTTCGATCCGGGCAACTTCTCGCACGGCTTCGAGGGCATCACCGGGCTGGACGCCATCCTGGTCACGCACCAGCATCCGGACCACGCCGACGCCGCACGCCTGCCCGCCCTGCTCGACGCGAATCCCGACGCAAAGCTGTTCTCGGATCCGCAGTCCGCGGACCTGCTCGAGGGCGACTGGACCGCGGTGCGCCCGGGCGACACGCTCGAGATCGGCGAGGTGACCGTCCGCGGCACGGGCGGCCGGCACGCCGTCATCCACCCGGAACTGCCGGTCATCGACAACACCGCGTTCCTGCTCGGCGACGACGAGAACCCGGCCCGGCTGCTGCATCCCGGTGACTCGCTGTACATCCCGCACGAGCGCGTCGACGTTCTCGCACTCCCGTCCGCGGCACCGTGGCTGAAGATCTGGGAGGCGGTGGACTACCTGCGCGCGGTGAATCCGCGGGTCGCCGTCCCGATCCACCAGGCCATCATCGCCGAGCAGGCCAACGGCATCTTCTACGGCCGCTACAGCGAAATGGCGCCGGAGGGAACGGAATTCCGCGTCCTGCCCCAGGAATCCGACACCGAGGTCTAGGACACCGCGACCGTGGTGCGCCGATAGGTACCGTTTCCCGCCGCGTCCGCGAGGACCTTCCCCACCTCGCGGCGGGAAACATGCCACCTCGAGATCTCGCCGTCGACCGTGGCCGTGGCGGTGCCGTCGGCGGGTTCGTCGGTGAGGTTCACCGGCTGCACGACGGTCCAGTCGAGACCGCTGCCCCGCACGAGGCCGTCCTGGACCTCGGTGTCGGCGATCTGGGGTCCGAGCAGGAGCTTGAACATCAGGCTGTAGCGGAGCGGCAGCCTGCCCTGCGTCTCCCCCACGCCGTACGAGGTCTGCACCACGAGCCGGGGCACACCGTGGCGGCGCATCGCGTCGATCACGTTGCGCGTTCCCCGCGAGCGCACGTCGAGAGGGGTGCGGGCCGGTCCGCGTGCCCGGACTCGCAGCGGGTTCTCGCTGATACCGAGCGTGACCACGACCGCGTCGTGTCCCTGCACGGCGGCGTCGACGTCCTCGGGACGGGTCGCATCACCGCGCCGGACGGTGACGCGGTCCGCGATGTCGCGCACCGCTTCGGCGTCCCGCACGAAGACGGTGACGTCGTGTCCTCGTTCGAGCAGCTCCGCCACCGCGGCGCGTCCGGATCCGCCGGTTGCTCCGATGACCAGGATCTTCATGGTTCCTCCCCGTGTTCTCGGTTGACTTTCGGTTGACAAGTCCACGCTAGGAAGGACATTCGGGACGTTCCATGACCGTGGGTCCACGATCGGCAACCGTTCGTCCACGGGGCCTGGACGAACGGTCCGGAACCGAGAATCGTGGGGCCATGGCGATCGATCGAGAACCCGCGCCCTATCCGTGGACACCCGTCGATCCGCTCGGTGAGGCACTGCATCTGCTCCGGATGCGCGGCAGCTTCTACTGCCGATCGGAACTGGGCGCGCCCTGGGGACTCGAGATGCCGTCGTTCCCGGGCAGCGCCAGTTTCCACGCGGTGGTCGCGGGCGAGGCGTGGCTCGATGTGCCGGGCACGCCGCCGGTGTGTCTGCGCCCCGGCGACTTCGCGGTCGTGCCGCACGGGAAAGGCCACGTGATCCGCAGCGAACCGTCGCCCGTGCACACCGGCCGGGTCGACGTGCTGCCCCAGGAGATGATCGGCGACCACTATTCGTTGCTGCGTCACGGTGGGGACGGCGACCGCGGCGTCCTGGTGTGCGGGATCGTCGAATTCGATCATCCGACGTCGGCTCGTCTCGTCTCGTTGCTGCCGCCGATCCTGCGGATCGAGGCGGCAGCGGCGGCACCCGGAGCGACCGCGCAGGTGCTGGCGCTGATGGCCGACGAGGCGCGGCAGGTGCGACCCGGTGGCGAGGCGGTGCTGACCCGACTCGCCGACATCCTGGTGATCATGGCGATCCGGAGCTGGGTCGCATCCGATCCCGCCGCGCAGCGGGGCTGGGTGGGGGCACTGCTGGATCCACAGCTCGGCCGCGCACTCGCCGCGATACACCGGCATCCGGAGCGGGCCTGGACGCTGACCGCGCTCGCGCGGGAAGCGGCGATGTCGCGCTCCGCGTTCGCCGCCCGGTTCACCTCGCTCGTGGGTGAACCGGCGATGCGCTACGTGTCGCGGTGGCGGATGGAGTCGGCGGCCGCGGCCCTGCGCGACGGGGCCACGGTCGCCGAGCTGGCGTCGCGCTCCGGGTACGAGTCGGAGGCCGGATTCGCGCGGGCGTTCAAGCGGGTCACGGGTGTCTCACCCGGATCGGTGCGACGCCCGGCTGCCGCGGAGTCCTAGCGGGCCGCGGCCCGACCCGCGGCGCGACCGGAGAAGATGCAGCCGCCGAGGAACGTGCCCTCCAGCGAGCGGTAGCCGTGCACACCACCGCCGCCGAACCCGGCGACCTCCCCGGCGGCGAACAGCCCGTCGAACACCGTGCCGTCGGAGCGCAGTACCCGCGACGACAGGTCGGTTTCGAGACCGCCGAGGGTCTTGCGGGTGAGCAGGTGCAGTTTCACCGCGATGAGCGGTCCGGCCTTCGGATCGAGGATGCGGTGCGGCGACGCGATCCGCGCGATCTTGTCGGGCAGGTAGGCGCGGGCCGCGCGCATCGCCGCGACCTGCAGGTCCTTGGTGTACTTGTTGGCGATTTCGCGGTCGCGGGCCTCGACCACCGACCGCACCGTCGCGTAGTCGAGCGGGGCTTCCGGGGCCAGTTCGTTCATGCCGGCGACGAGGTCGGCGAGGTTGTCACGCACCACGAAGTCGACACCGCGCTGCTTGAACGCTTCGACCGGGCCGGGCGCGCCGGATCGGACGCGCTGCAGCAGCAGCTTGATGTTGCGACCGGTCAGGTCCGGGTTCTGTTCGGAGCCGGACAGGCCGAATTCCTTCTCGATGATCTTCTGGTCGAGCACGAACCAGGTGTGGTCGTGGCCGGTGGTGACGATGTGCTCGAGGGTGCCGAGCGTGTCGAATCCGGGGAACAGCGGCACCGGCAGGCGTTTGCCGGTGGCGTCGAGCCACAGCGACGACGGGCCGGGCAGGATGCGGATGCCGTGGTTCGGCCACACCGGGTCGTAGTTGGTGATGCCTTCGGTGTAGTGCCACATGCGATCTCGGTTGACGATGTTTCCGCCGGCCTTCTCGGTGATCTCGAGCATGCGGCCGTCGACGTGGGCGGGCACGCCGCAGAGCATGTGCTTCGGCGGGTTTCCGAGTCGCGTCGGCCAGTTCTTCTTGACCAGGTCGTAGTTGCCGCCGATGCCACCGGACGTGACGATCACGGCGCCCGCGCCGAACTCGAAGTCGCCGACGGCGGTGCGGGACGACTTCACGCCGCGCGCCGCGTCGGTCGGTTCCAGGACGGTGCCGCGCACGCCGGTGACCGCACCGTCGGTGACGACCAGTTCGTCGACCTGATGGCGGTACTTCAAGGTGACGAGGCCGCGGTCGGCGGCGGCGAGCACCTTGCGGGCGAAGATCTCGACGAGCCCGGGGCCGGTCCCCCAGGTGATGTGGAATCGGGGCACCGAGTTGCCGTGGCCGCCGGCGTCGTAGCCGCCGCGTTCGGCCCAGTTGACCATCGGGAAGATCTTCAACCCGCGCTGCGCGAGCCACGCGTGCTTCTCCCCCGCGGCGAACTCGACGTACGCCTGCGCCCAGCGGCGCGGCCAGCGGTCCTCGACCTCGCGGTCGAAGCCGGCGGTGCCCATCCAGTCCTGCAGCGCGAGGTCGTAGGAGTCCTTGATGCCCATGCGACGCTGTTCGGGACTGTCGACGAAGAAGAGCCCGCCGAACGACCAGAAGGCTTGTCCACCAATGTTGTTCGCGTTCTCCTGATCCACCAGGATCACCTTGCGCCCGGCGTCGATCAGCTCACCGGTCGCCACCAGCCCGGCGAGACCCGCCCCCACCACGATCACGTCTGCGTCCATGCTCGCAGACACTACCGGCCGGTCCCTGCACGACGGGAGAGGCCGAACGGCATCACGCGACGTGGCCGAGAGCCCGCGGCGGCCGGCGGACCGTCCGGTCGAAACCTGCGCGACGAGAGCAGCGCGGTGGGCACACTGGGATCGGATCCGTTGCCGACCGGAGCGAGGTGCCATGTCCGATCAGACCGAACCGCACGTGGACTGGGACCCGCGTTCCCCACAGGTCCAGGCGGATCAGATCGCCGCGTACGACGAGATGCGCGCCCGCTGCCCCGTCGCCTACAGCGCCTACCGCAATTGGACGGTGTTCCACCACGCCGACATCGTGGCGATCCTCGACGACCCCGCGACCTTCAGCAATGCGGTGTCGTCGCATCCGTCGGTGCCCAACGGCATGGACCCGCCGGAGCACACGTCGTTCCGGGCGATCAACGACCGCTACTTCACGCCCGACCGCATGCGCGCGTTCGAACCGGCGTGCCGCGAGGTGGCGCGCGACCTGATCGACGCGCTCGGGCCGGGTGAGGCCGAGATCATGTCCGGACTGGCCGAACCGTTCGCGAACCGGATCCAGTGCCGATTCATGGGGTGGCCGGAGCGCCTGCACGAACCGCTACGCGAATGGACGCGCAAGAACCGGGAGGCGACGCGCGCTCTCGACCGGGAGGCGATGTCGGCGATCGCGCTGGAATTCGACGGCTACATCCGCGAACAGCTCGACGAGCGCCGCCACCGACCGGCGACCGGGAGTCCCGACGTGACCGCGGAACTGCTCGGCGAGCGGGTCGACGGCCGGCCGCTCACCGATGCCGAGCTGGTGTCGATGATCCGCAACTGGACGGTCGGCGAGCTGAGCACGATCGCCGCGTGCGTCGGTATCCTGGTCGCGTTCCTCGCATCGAATCCGGACATCCAGAAGCATCTGCGGGCCGAACCCGACCGGATCGGTGCCGCGTGCGACGAGATCCTGCGGATGCGGGCACCGCTGATCGCGAACCGCCGTCGCACCACCCGGGAGGTGACCGTCGCGGACCGCCGCATCCCGGCCGGGGAACGGATCATGGTGCTGTGGGCGTCGGCGAACCGTGACGAGGCCGTCTTCGGTGATCCCGACGAGTTCCGCCTCGACCGCGACCCGGACGCAAACCTGCTCTACGGTCGCGGCATCCACAACTGTCCGGGCGCGCCGCTCGCCCGCCTCGAGCTCACCGCACTGGTCGACGAACTGCTCGCCGCGACCACGAACATCACCGCGACCGGCGCGGTTCCGGAGCACGCGGCGTATCCGGCGGGCGGGTTCACGCGAGTGCCGGTCGTACTGACCCGCCACTGAACGACCCGCACCGAACGGCACAACCCTCACCGAACGGCGAGGTCCCGTTCACCAAGACGGTCGTCCGGACCCGGCGCCGACGGGGTTTAGCGTCGGCCCGTGACGACCCGCCAGAAGACGTACCCGCACCTGCTCTCCCCCGGCACCATCGGCCCGATCACCCTGGCCAACCGGGTGGTGATGCCCGCGATGGACATGAATCTGTGCGTGGACGGTGAGATCGAGCAGGGCGACATCGACCACTTCGCGGCGCGCGCCGCGGGCGGCACCGGGTTGATCATCACCGGATGCTGCGCGGTCGCGTATCCGATCGGGTGCGCGAGCACCAAGGAACCGGGCCTGTCCGAGGACAGGTTCATCCCCGGGCTGAAGGCACTGGCGGACGCCGTGCACGTGGCCGGCAGCAAACTGTGCGTGCAGATGACCCATCACGGCAAGGTCGCCCGGATCGACACCGTCCAGGACCGTCCGCTGCTGGTGCCGTCGACACCGCAGGCCGCCCCCGACATGGGTGCGCTCGCCGACAACACCGGCGAGGAACTGCAGAAGATGGCGAGCGTCGTACAGGGCAAGAAGGCCACCTATCACGAAGCCGACGACGACGACATCCCTTGGCTGATCAAGTGTTTCGTCGAGGCCGCGGCCCGCGTGAAGGCCGCCGGCGGCGACGCGGTCGAAATCCATTGCGCGCACGGCTATGTGCTCGGCGCGTTCCTGTCCCGCGCCGACAACCGGCGCACGGACGAGTACGGCGGCTCGCTCGAGAACCGGGCACGGCTGGCGTGCGAGGTGATCCGGGCCGTCAAGGACGAGGTGGGCGACTCGCTGGCGGTGATCGTGCGTGTCGCCGGACGCGAGTACGGGGAGGCCGGCGCACTGACCACCGCCGAGGCCGTGCAGGCGTCGGTGTTGTTCGAGGCGGCCGGCGCGGACGCCGTCCACGTCACCGGGTGGGCCCGGAATCCGTTCTCCAACTTCACCGACGGTCCGCTTCCGAACACGGTCGGCGCGTACACCGACCTGGCCGCGGAGGTGAAGCGGGCGGTGTCGATCCCGGTGATCGCGGTGGGCCGGATGCTTCCCGAGGTGGGTGAGCAGACCATCGCCGACGGCAAGGCGGACTTCGTCGCGATGGGCCGCCAGCTGCTGGCCGACCCCGACCTCGTCGGCAAACTGAAGGCCGGAACCCCGGAGCAGGTGCGACCCTGCATCAATTGCTATGTGTGCGTTCAGGAGAACTTCTGGGACGGCACCCCGGTGTGCGCGGTGAATCCGGCGCTGGGCAACGAGGCCCTGGTGCCGTTCGTGCGGACCGCCGCCGCGAAGCGGGTCGTCGTCGTGGGTGCCGGGCCCGCGGGTCTCGAGGTCGCGCGCATCGCAACCGAACGAGGCCATCGCGTCACGGTGCTCGACAAGACGGATCGTCTCGGCGGCACCCTGTGGTTCTCGACGCTGACCACCCCCGACAACGAGCGCCTGCTGAACTGGCTGACCGCCGAGGTCCGGCGGCTCGGCGTCGACGTCCGGTTGAAGACCGAGGCCACCGCGGCGTCGATCCGGGCACTGAACCCCGACGTCGTGGTGATCGCGACCGGCGCCGTGCGTGAGCGCCCCGGTGTGCCCGGGGGCGATCTGCCGCACGTGCACACCGGCGACACGCTGCGGGCGTTGATTACCGGCAGCGGTGATGTTTCCGGTCAGCCGTGGTTCCTGCGGACGGCGGGCAAGCTCGGTGCGCTGTCGGGTATCACGAAGCGGCCCGGTGCCGTTCGCTCGGTGACCCGCAAGTTCTTGCCGGTGGGCCGGAACGTCGTGGTGATCGGCGGCTCGCTGGTGGGTCTCGAACTCGCCGAATTCCTGGCCGATCGGGGCCGGCAGGTGACGCTGCTGGAAGAAGGTCAGCAGCTCGGGGTGCCGATGGCGATGCCGCGGCGCTGGACCGCGGTCCGCCATGCCGGGGAGGTCGGGGTGACCGTCCACCGGCACGCGACCGTCCAGCGCATCACCCCGGACGCGGTCGAGTTCCGGGTCGGCACCGAAACCCACACCACCCCCGCCGATCTGGTCGTGATGGCATCGGGAGTGTCGGCGGCGGCGCCGCTCGCCGACGACCTCGCCGGGTCCGGGACGGACGTGCGGGTCGTCGGCGATGCGGGCGACGTCGGATACATCGAGGGCGCGATCCACTCGGCGTGGAAGGTCGCGACCGCGCTGTGACCCCGGTTTCTGTGACTCCAGCTGCTGGGACTCAGGCTTCGGCGGTGTCCGGCGTGTCGTAGGCACCGCCGAAGCGGTCGCGGTGCACCGCGTCGGTCAGCGGACGGCCGCGGCGCCAGCCGAACCGTTCCAGGTCGGGTACCTCCTGGAGACGGGTGACCGGCCCGACGCACAACCATGCGATCGGCCGTACCGCGCCTTCCGCGCCGATGAACTCGGTGAGGAACGGTTCGTCGTAGAACGACACCCATCCGACGCCGAGCCCCTCCGCGGTCGCGGCGAGCCACAGGTTCTGGATCGCGAGCACCGCGGAGAACAACCCGGACTCGTCGATGGTGTGCCGGCCCAGGATGTGCTTGCCGCCGCGCTCCGGATCGTAGGTGACGACGATGCCGGTACGGGACTCGACGATCCCCTCGATCTTGATGGGGTCGAAGGTGCGGCGGCGGTCCTCGGGGAGCGAATCGGCGAACGCCTGCCGGCATCCGGCGACGTGCTCGGCGAACGCTTCGAGCCGCTGCCGGTCCTGGACCACGACGAAGTCCCAGGGCTGGGTGTTGCCGACGCTGGGCGCATGGTGGGCCGCGGCGAGGATGCGCCACAGCACATCCTCGTCGACGGTTTCACCGGCGAATTCGGCGCGCACGTCACGGCGCATGCGGATGATGTCGTACAGCGCGTCGCGCGCTTCGTTCGAGAACATGGCTTCAGGTCAGACCGGCAGCACGGCCTCGATCGCGGCGACGACCTCGGGGGCGTCCGGCTCGGTGCGCGGACGGAACCGGTTGACGACGGTGCCGTCGGGTGCGATGACGAACTTCTCGAAGTTCCACTGGATGTCCCCGGCCTCGCCCTCGGCGTCGGCGTGCTTGGTCAGCTCCGCGTACAGGGGGTGCCGGTTCTCGCCGTTGACCTCGATCTTCTCGAGCAGCGGGAAGGTGACGCCGTAGGTGGTGGAGCAGAACTCCTGGATCTCCTCGGCGGTGCCCGGTTCCTGGCCCAGGAACTGGTTGCAGGGCACACCCACCACGATCAGGCCGCGGTCCGCGTAGTTCTTCGCCAGCTGTTCCAACGCCGTGTACTGCGGCGTCAGGCCGCACTTGGAGGCGACGTTGACGACGAGCAGCGCGTGGCCGTCGAATGCGGCGAGGGACGTGGGCTCACCGGCGAGGGTGTTGATCGCGATGTCCTGAAGAGGTGTGGTCATGCCGACCAACGTAGTCGGCCCACTGCGCTTGCGGAGTTTCCTCCGGGCAGGAAGCCCGGCCACGTTGCGGGGGGCACCGGCCTTCCGCCCGGCCGGTGGCCCGGCTCGGTTCCCCTCCAGTGCGCCGATCACGCCCGATCCGGGCCACCGAGACGGATAGAATCGGCCGGGAAAACCGAGGTGACGGCATGAACAGTCGGCCGGTGGACGAGCTGCAGCGCGAGATCGCCGCCGAGCTGATCGCTGCGGGCTTCGAGGCGCCGCGTGTGATCGGCAAGGGCGGATTCGGCATCGTCTTCCGATGCCGTGAGCCCGCCCTCGACCGGAGCGTGGCCGTCAAGGTGCTGCGCGCGAGCCCGGACAGCGAGGGCAGGGCGCGTTTCCTGCGCGAGCAGCAGGTGATGGGACGACTGTCCGGGCATCCGAACATCGTGCACGTCCTCGCGGCGGGCGTCACGCACACCGGACGGCCCTACATCGTCATGCCCTTCCACTCCCGCGACTCCCTGGACGCACTGATCGAGCGGCGCGGACCTCGCGATACCGGAGAGGTCCTCGATCTCGGGATCAAGCTGGCGGGAGCGCTCGAGACCACGCACCGGGCCGGGGTGCTGCACCGCGACATCAAGCCCGCGAACATCATGATGTCGGAATACGGGGAACCCCAGCTCACCGACTTCGGTATCGCCCGTCCGTCCGACCGGCGGGACACCACCGCCGGCCTGGTGGTGGGTTCGCCCTCCTACACCGCACCGGAATTGCTGCACGGGCAGCCGCCCGCCGTCGCCTCGGACGTGTACGCGCTCGGCGCGACGCTGTTCACCGCTCTGGCCGGCCGCCCGGCGTTCGGCCGGCGGCGGGACGAGGATCAGCTTTCCCAGCTGTTGCGGATCAGCACGGAACCGATCCCCGATCTGCGCCCCCGGGGCGTCCCGGACGGTGTGTGCGCGGTCGTCGAACGGGCCATGGCGCGCGATCCGGCCGACCGTCCCGGCAGCGCAGCGGAACTGGGCGCGGACCTGCGCCGCGTCGGCACGGAACTCGGCTTTCGCGTTCCCGACATTCCTCTTCCGCTGCCCACTCGGGACGAGGACGAGCGCGAGCGCGAATCCCTGCCGGGTGAACCGACGGCCACGGCGGCCTATCTCGTGCGCGAGCCGTCCTCGAACGACCTCGCGACGGCGCGGCCTCCCACGGTGGCCACCAGGTACCGGCCACCCGCCGGTGCGCACCCGACGATCCGGCGCACCCGGCTGCTCGAACGGCTCGGCGCCAACGACCGGGCGCGTCTGATCCTGATCCACGGCCCGGCCGGGTACGGCAAGACCACGCTGGCCACCCAGTACGTGCGGATGCTCGAGGACGAGGGGCGCACGATCGTCTGGCTGTCGATCGACGAGGACGACAACACCCCCGCGTGGTTCCTCGGGCACCTCGTCGACGCGGTCGCGGCGGCCGCGCCCGATCTCGGCACCGAACTGACTCGGATCCTCGAGGGGCACGGCGACGGGGCCGAACGCTTCGTTCTGACACACCTGATCAACCGGACCCACACCGCGGATCGACACATGACGGTGGTTCTCGACGATTGGCACAGGGTGACGAACCCCGGCAGCCGGGCCGTGGCCCGATTCCTGATCGAGCACGGCTGCCACCATCAGCAGGTGGTCGTCACCAGCCGAACCCGCCGCGGCGTGCCGCTGGGCAGCATGCGCGTGCAGAACGAGCTGGTCGAAATCGATACGACCGCACTGCGTTTCGATATCGACGAATCCCGGGAACTGCTCACCGGAATGGCGGGTCTGCGACTCGAGGAGGGGGAGGTCGCAGAACTCGAGGAGTCGACGGACGGCTGGGCCGCGGCACTGCAACTCGCCTCCCTCGCGCTCCGGGAGCACAACGATCCACAGACGGTCATCCGCCAGTTGTCCGGCCGTCACCGCGCCGTGAGCGAGTACCTGGCCGAGAACGTCCTCGACAACCTGGAACCGGACGTGCTCGAATTCCTCCTGGAAACATCTGTCCCCCAACGTATCTGCGCCTCTCTCGCCACCGAACTGACGGGTCGGCGCGACGCCCGGGCGATGCTGGAGGACATCGAGGAGCGCGACCTGTTCCTGACCCGCCTCGACGAGGACGGCCGGTGGTTCAGATACCACAATCTGTTCGCGGAGTTCCTGTGCCGGCGCCTCGAACGTGAGCGACCGGACCGGCTCGTCGAACTGCACCGGATCGCCGCGCGGTGGTTCACCGGACAGCGACTGCTCAGCCCGGCGGTGGACCATTACCTCGCGGCCGGCGACGAAGGCGGCGCACTCGATGTCGTCGAGAAGGAATCGGTTCCGCTCTTCGAACGGTCCCAACTGAGCACGCTGCTCGGGCTGGCGGCGAAACTGCCCGATGGCGGTCTGAGCCGGCCGCAGCTGCGGATCAACGTGGCGTGGGCCCACGCACTTCTGCACCACCGGCAGGAGGCCGACGATACGCTGGGCACCCTCGACACGGACCTTCCTCCGGAGCCCGACGACGAGGATCGGAACCGGCAGGCCGAAGCCCTGATCGTCCGAGCCACGATCAACGGCTTCGACGACCGGCTCGACGGTCTCGACGAGGCGGTCGCCGCGGGCATGGCCCGGGCCGAGAAACTGCGCCCGTGGGTCCTGTGCGGAATCGCAGACCTGGCGGCGTACCTCGCGATCCACCGCTTCGAATTCGCCGAGGCGCGGCGCTGGCAGGCGTGGGCACGCCCGTACCACCGCCGCGCGTCCGGCCCGTTCATCGTCGTCTACGGGTACTGCCTCGACAGCATGGCGGCCCGGGAGCAACTGGACCTCGAGACGGTCGAATCCGATCTTCGCCACGCCATGCACCTGGCCACACCCCGCGGCGAGGTCGACTCGTACATTTCCCGGCTCACCGGAGCCCTCCTCGGCGACCTGCTCTACGAGCAGGGACATGCGGCCGAGGCCGAGCGTCTCCTCGACGACAGCTACACCCTCGGCGCCGAGGGCGGCATCGTCGAATTCATGCGGTCGACATACGCGGTCGGCGCTCTCGCCAAGTTCAGGCTCGGCCACGTCGACGAGGCCGCGGAACGTCTGGACGAAGGCGATCGGCTGGCGCGACGGTTCCGCCTCCCTCGTCTCGCGTCGTACATCACCCACGAACGAATCCGCACGGGCATCGGGGCCGAGCGGTTCTCTCCCGACAGTTTCCCGCCGCGGATCCCGGACGGTCTCGGGGACGGCATCGTCCGGACCGCCGCCGAGGTCGACGAGCGCTCGGCAATTCGGCTCCTGCTCGCGTCGGATGCCCGCGACCGGGAAAGAGCCCTCACGCGAGCACAACTGCTCACCGATTCGATCGATGCCGCGCAACGACCCCGCGCCGCGCTCTACGCCCGGTCGCTGTTGCTCGAGTGCCTCGCAACCACACGGGACGGCCCCGAGGTGGAACGTGCGGCCGTCGAACTGCTCGAGCAGTGCGCCGGGTACGGCCTGGTGCATCCGCTGCTCGACGCCGGTCCCGCCGTGAACGCGCTCGTCCGGCGGATCGATTCGCAGCGCGGCATGGTCGGATACGCTCCGGCGGTCACCAGGTATCTCGACCGGTACCGCGAACTGCCCGACCCGGTGTGGCCCACCTACCGTTGAGCCGCACCCAGGTCGACACCGCACAGCCCGGACAACCTACACCACAAGGAAATTCATGGAGATCAAGGAACTGGGCCACGTCGTCCTCTACGTCCGCGACATCACCCGCTCGGCGCACTTCTACGGCGAGGTCCTCGGCTGGCGCCGGCTGACGGCGGACGGTGCACCCGCGATGCCGGTCGCCGCGTTCTCCGCACCGTCGAACCGAACCCATCACGAACTGCTGCTCATCGAGGTCGGGCCCGATGCCGCCGCCCTGCCCGCCGGACGCCGGGTGGGGATGTACCATTTCGGCCTGAAGATCGGCGACAGCGACGACGAACTGCGCGCGGCCCTGGCCCAGTTGCGGGAAGCCGGGGTTCCGATCCTCGGTGCCAGCGATCACGGCATCACCCACAGCCTCTACATCGCAGACCCCGACGGCAACGAGATCGAGCTGTACATCGACGTTCCCGACATCGACTGGCGCTCCGACCCGTCCCTCCTCTACTCCCCCGTCAAGCCATTGCACTTGTGACGGACCCCGGATACGCACCGCGGCCCGGACTCCGTAGGGAGTCCGGGCCGCGGAGGCGAAGACGGGTCGCGCTACGCGCCGACCTTCTGCAGCTGCGGTTCCTTCTGCGGAACCGGATGCCCGTCGTTGTCGCCGAGCATCGATTCGTCGAACGGCAGCCGGCCGGCGAGCACCTCGTCGACGCGGGCGCGGTCCACGGTCTTGGTCCAGGTGCCGATCAGCAGGGTTGCGATGGCGTTGCCGGAGAAGTTCGTGACAGCGCGCGCCTCGGACATGAACCGGTCGACGCCGACGATCAGGCCGACCCCGTCGACGAGATCCGGGCGGTGGCTCTGCAACCCACCGGCGAGGGTCGCGAGCCCGGCGCCGGTCACGCCGGCTGCGCCCTTCGACGCGATGATCATGAACAGCAGCAGCGACAGCTGCTCGGCCAGCGCGAGCGGGCGGCCCATCGCGTCGGCGACGAACAGCGCGGCCATCGTCAGGTAGATCGCGGTGCCGTCGAGGTTGAAGGAGTAGCCGGTGGGCACCACGACACCGACGGTGGTGCGCTGCACGCCCAGGTGCTCCATCTTGGCGATCAAGCGCGGCAGCGCCGACTCGGACGAGGACGTCGCGAAGATGAGCAGGTATTCGCGGGCCAGGTAGCGGACCAGCTTGAACACCGACACCCCGGCGACCGCGCGCAGCAACGTGCCGAGGACACCGAACACGAACACCAGGCACGTCAGGTAGAACGCCAGCATCAGCGCGCCGAGCTGGAGGACCGCGCTCAGGCCGGTCTGGCCGACGACGTTGGCGATCGCGCCGAACGCGCCGATCGGGGCCAGCCACAGGATCATCGTCAGGATCTTGAACACGAGCTTCTGCACGTGCGCGACACCGCGCAGGATCGGCTCACCGGACTTGCCGATGCCCTGGATCGCGAAGCCCACGAGCAGCGCGACGAACAAGGTCTGCAGCACGCTGCCGGAAGTGAGCGCGGACAGCATCGAGGTCGGGATGATCCCGGAGATGAACTCGGCGGTGCCGCCGGCTTCGTGGGCCTTCTCGGCCAGTGCCGCACCGGAGGATGCGGTGGATGCGTCCAGGGTCAGACCGCTGCCCGGGTCGAGCAGGTTGCCGACGAACAGGCCGATGCCGAGCGCGATCGTCGACATGCCGACGAAGTAGATCAGGGCGAGACCACCGATGCGCCCGACGCTGGCGGCCGCGCGCACCGAGCCGATTCCCAGCACGATGGTGCAGAAGATGACCGGGCTGATCATCATCTTGATGAGGTCGACGAACGTCGTGCCGAGAATGCCGAGAGACTTGCCGACGTCCGGCGCCAGCCAGCCGACCAGCACACCGGCGAACACGGCGACGACGACGCCGATGTACAGCCAGTGGGTCCGGTCCTTGCGCCGGGACGTCCGGTCCTTGCGCAGAGACACTGTGGTGCTCATGGGTTGCCCTTCGATCACGGATACGGATTCGGTGGCAACCGGCAGGACTCGGGATTCGGCCGGCGAACGGCCGATCGGTGCGGAACCCTGTCGAAGCGGTTCCACTCCCGGAGGTGACCGGTATCACTTCCACCTATCAGAATGGTGATGGTGGGTCGGCGCACGGAGAAGATTGCGTACATAGTGTTCACGGGAGGTCGCCGGTGAACCGTCACGGCACACGTCGGCCGATGAGCGTGGCGGGGCAGCTGCTGATCCTGCAACTCGTGGTGTTCACCGTGGTCGCGATCGCCGCGGGGGCGCTGTTCGTCGTCGACGAACGCCGCGACGCCGACGCCACGACCCGCCTGGCCGTAACCGATGTCGCGGTGACCA
The DNA here is from genome assembly GCF_048897285.1 of Rhodococcus sp. O3. Lineage (NCBI taxonomy): Bacteria > Bacillati > Actinomycetota > Actinomycetes > Mycobacteriales > Nocardiaceae > Rhodococcus > Rhodococcus sp. O3. The sequence goes on along the minus strand of NZ_JBMBTE010000002.1, from coordinate 139,953 downwards.
CCGCCCAACTCCCCGACGTCGCCGAAGGTCTGCAGTCCCCGGATCCGACCGCGGCGCTGCAACCGCTCGCCGAGCGGATCCGCACCTCCACCGGCGTCGACTTCGTCGTGGTCGTGGACCCGGACGGGATCCGGGTGACCCATCCCGTGCCGGAGCAGATCGGGCTTCCCTACACCGGCCACATCGAGCAGGCCCGGACCGGGGAGCCGTTCAGCGAGACGTACACCGGCAGTCTCGGGCCGTCGATCCGGACGATCGCCCCGGTGTATGCCGACGACGGCACGCTCGCCGGGTTCGTGTCGGCCGGGGTGACGCGGGAGCGCATCGCCGACGCCTTCCTGCGCGGCCTGCCCGGGATCATCGGGGTCGTCGCGGCAGGGCTCGCGGTCACCGCGGCCGGCGCCGTCCTCATCTCCCGCCGGCTGCGACGGCAGACGCTGGGGCTGAATCCGGACCAGTTGCTGCGCATGTACGAGCATCACGACGCGGTGCTGCGCGCGATCGGTGAGGGCCTGGTCGTGTTCGGCACGGCGAGCGACGGGTCGCCGCGCGTCGACGTCGTCAACGACGAGGCCCGCAGGTTGCTCGGGCTCGGGTCCGGGCCGGTATCGTTCGAGTCGCTGCCGGAGACCCTGCGCAGGCTCGCGACCGGTGAGGAGGTGCGCGACGAGGTACACCTGACCCGGGACCGGGTGCTGGTGGTGGGCAGCGACGCGGTGCAGTGGGAGGGCCGGCGGATCGGGACGGTCGTGACCCTGCGCGATCACACCGAGTTGCGGGGCGTGCTCGGGGAGCTGGATTCGGTGCGCGGGTTCGCCGAGTCGCTGCGGGCCCAGGCCCACGAGTCGGCGAACCGGTTGCACACGATCATCACGATGGTCGAGCTGGGCCGGTCCGAGGAAGCCGTGGCGTTCGCGACGCGCGAGCTGGCGGTGTCCCAGAACCTCATCGACCGGTTGACCGCCGACGTCGCCGAACCGGCGCTCGCGGCGCTGCTGCTCGGCAAGGTCGACGAGGCCGCCGAGCGCGGCGTCGAACTGACCGTCACGGAGGACACCGCGCTGGGTCCGGTGCCGTCGGTGCCCTCCCGCGACCTCGTCACACTCGTCGGGAACCTGATCGACAACGCGATCGATGCGGCCCGAACCGCCGACGAACCGTGGGTGGAAGTCACAGTCCGCGAAGAGGATTCGACGATGATCGTCGAGGTCGCCGACAGCGGGCCGGGAATGTCGCCGGACACCCTGGCGCAGGCGATGCAGCGCGGGTACTCCACGAAATCCGAACATCGCGGACTCGGGCTGGCACTGGTCGCGCAGGTCGTCGCCCGCCACCGCGGGGTCCTGCGGACCGAACCGTCCCTCGGCGCCATGATCGTCGCGGAGATTCCCCTGGGGGGTCGCTCGTGATCCGGGTACTCATCGTCGAGGACGAACCGCTCATCGCGCAGGCCCACCGCGAATACCTCGGGCGGATACCGGGATTCGAAGTGGTCGACGAGGTGCACACCGGCGCTGCCGCACTGCGGGCGGCGACCGCGGCCGTACGCCGTGGCGAACCGATCGACCTGATCCTGCTCGACATCGGCCTGCCCGACATGAGCGGCCTCGACGTGGCGGCGTCACTGGGCGGGTTGCGGCCGAGCCCGGACATCATCGCCGTGACCTCGGCCCGGGATCTCGAGGTGGTCCGCACCGCTGTGTCCCGCGGCATCGTGCTGTATCTGCTCAAACCGTTCACGTTCGCCGCGCTGCGCGACAAGCTCGAGCACTACGTCGCCTACCGCACCGCGCTGGGTTCTGTGGAAACCGCGGTCGCGCAACACGATATCGATCGGGCGATGGCCGCGCTGCGCACGTCGAACACGAAGGCGTCCGCGCCGAAGGGCGTCTCCCCCGCAACCCTCGACCGGATCGCCGGGTTCCTCCGCGAGGCGGACGGTCCCCGCACCGCCGCCGAGGTCGGAACAGCGGTCGGGGTATCGCGCGTGACGGCGTGGCGGTACCTCGAACGTCTCGCCGACGACGGTCTGCTCGTCCGCATCACCGAGTACGGCCGCGCCGGCCGCCCTCAGGTCCGTTACGCCCGCAATCCCCGCCCCACCCCGGGTGACGGGAACCGGCATCCGGGCTGACCGGCGCAGGTTCCCGTCACGGGAGGGCAGGGATTATCGGCTCAGTCCCGGTCCCGTCGTGCTGCATCCAGGTCCCGAGCCGACTGCTCCGAATCGGTGTAGGACACATCGTTTCGGTTGCATGCCTGGACGAACATGTCGAGGAAACTCCTCTCGGTCCGGACACGGCGGGATTCCTTGCCGGGTTCGGCGTCACCGCTCGCAGCAGTCATGACCCGTTCTCCTTCCGATCATCGACGGGACGCCGGGGCGATTCCGTGTCGGTCGACGAGTGCCGGTCCCTACATCGGCACCACCGACAGGAGCCAGGTGTAGGCCTCGACGAGGGGGGTGTGGACAGCGAGGAAAGCAGCTTCGACCAGGGCTCGCACGAATGGTTCTCCTTCTCGTTCCCACGCGTCGATCGATCGACGCGCAAACGCTCCTCCGAGCGTCCATCAGCGATTCGGAGCCGGTGCGCAGGAGGATGGGTCGGATTCCTGCGCCGGTCGTGACAGCGGACACTGCCCGGATCGTGGCGATGAACCGGGGCCCGGGACAGGCTTTCGGGAGGATAATCGGTTCGTAGCCGCTGTCGTCGTGGACCGATGCCGAATGATGGTCACACGAACCGTGCGGGGGGCGTCCCAGGGTCGTCCACGGGGCAGCGACGCTCGCTGGTGGTGCCACGGCTACCGAAGGTATGTCCGAGGTGGGGTGAACCCGAAGCCGTCGGCCCGACCACCGGATGCACGACCACCGGATACAGAGGAGGCGAGGTCGTGACGACGAAGTCTGGCGCCGACAGGGTGGATTCCACGGCGGATCGCAGGGCGCGAGAAGTCGAAGAGCAAATGACCGACGACGAACGGTTCTCCCTGCTCATCAGTGTCCTCGGCGAAGTACCGGGGAGTACGGCGGCGGGCACGCGCGATCCGCGGATCCCCGAAGAGGTCACGAACATGAGCGCGGGTTACACGCCCGGTGTGCCGCGCCTGGGGATTCCGGCGATTCAGAGCAGCGATGCCGGTATGGGGGTGACCAACCCGGGCTACCGGCCGGACGACGAGGGCGCGACGGCGTTCCCGTCGTCGATTGCGCTGGGGGCGAGCTTCAACCCTCGGCTGGTGCGAGAGCAGGGCGAGGCAATCGGCCGCGAAGCGCGGGTGCGGGGGTTCAACGTCCAGCTCGCCGGCGGCTGCAATCTGGCGCGCGACCCGCGCAACGGCCGCAACTTCGAGTACTACTCCGAAGACCCTTATCTGAGCGCGGTTCTCGCCGCCGAGCAGGTCGACGGCATCCAGAGCCAGGGTGTCGTCTCGACGCTGAAGCACTACACGCTCAACTGCAACGAGACCAACCGCCACTGGCTGGATGCGATCATCGACCCCGATGCGCACCGCGAATCGGACCTGCTGACGTTCCAGATCGCGATCGAACGCTCGCAGCCCGGCGCGATCATGAGTGGCTACAACAAGATCAACGGTGAGTACGCCGGCGGCCACCACCACCTGCTGAACGAGGTTCTCAAAGGCGCCTGGGGCTACCCGGGGTACGTGATGTCCGACTGGGGAGCAACCCCGCAGTGGCAGTTCGCGCTCGCGGGCCTCGACCAGGAGTCGGGTGTCCAAGCAGACCTGATGTTGTGGGGCAAGCAGCCCTTCACCGACGAGCTCAGGGCTGCCTACGTCAACGGTGAGCTGCCCGCGGAGCGGCTGTCGGACATGGTGCGCCGCATTCTGCGGTCGCTGTTCGCGGTGGGCGTCGACCGATGGGGACCGGCTCCGGAGGTCGACATGGCCGAGCACAACCGGATCGCGCTGGAAGGGGCACGGCAGGGCATCGTGCTGCTGAAGAACGACGGCGTACTGCCGATTCCGACGGACAGGCCGCTCACGATCGCGGTCATCGGAGGCTACGCGCAGCAAGGGGTGATCAGTGGCACCGGCTCGGGAGCGGTGGCCCCGGTGGGTGGCTTTGCGGGCGTGATCAAGATCGGTGGAGCGGGCGTCATGGGGAAACACCGCAACCTGTTCCTGTTCCCACCGTCTCCGCTCGAAGAGCTCGAAAAGGCCCTGCCCCAAGCACATTTCGACTTCGATCCCGGGTATACCCCGGCAGAGGCCGCGTTGACCGCGAAACGCTCCGACATGGTGATCGCCTTCGGGATCCGCGTCGAGGGCGAGGGATTCGACAGCGCCGATCTCTCGCTGCCGTGGGGTCAGGACGCTGTCATCGACGCAGTGGCATCCGCCAACGCGAACACGATAGTGGTACTGGAGACGGGGAACCCTGTGTCCATGCCGTGGCGCGACAAGGTGAAGGCAATCGTGCAGGCGTGGTACCCGGGACAGGCCGGCGCGCAGGCGATCGCCGAAGTGCTCAGCGGCGCGGTCAACCCGTCCGGGCGGCTGCCGATCACCTTTCCGGAGAGTCTCGAGCAGACCCCGCGACCGGAACTGCCAGGACTGGGGACGCCGTGGGGCACCGCCGTGAGGATCGAATACAACGAGGGCGCCGAGGTCGGCTACCGCTGGTTCGCCGAGACCGGGGCCTCACCGATGTACGCGTTCGGTCATGGACTCGGCTACACCACCTTCGAGTACAGCGACCTCGACGTCACCGGCGGTGACACGGTCACGGCCACGTTCACCGTCACCAACACCGGCGACCGCCCCGGTGCCGATGTCCCCCAGCTGTACCTCACCGAGGCGGTCGGCGAACGGCGGCAGCGGCTGCTCGGCTTCGAACGCGTCGAGTTGCAACCCGGAACGTCGCACCGAGTGACCTTGGTTGCCGAGCCGCGACTCCTCGCGCGCTTCGACGGCACTGCCGGCAAGTGGCGTATCACCGAAGGGACGTACGAGGTCGCGGTGGGCAAGTCCGCCGACAGCCTCGATCTCACAGCCGAGACGACGTTGACGAACGCGCTGTTCGGCAGCTGACCCGAGGACCGGCGAGCCACGACCGCCATCGAACCCGGTACGGAGGGCCCGTGAGATTCCCGGGTGGCCCGGGTCCGGTAGTAGTAGTGGGAACGCTCAGCCGGAGCCACCGAGGAGAACGAACCGTGCGTATCGCCAATCTCGACAACCGTGCCGTCCTCGTCGTCGGTGATCCCGGCGACGAGCGCGCCGTCGACATCGCCACCGCGTCCGACGGCAGGTTCGGTCCGGATCTGCCTTCGGTCTTCGCGTCGTGGGACGAGGTGCGGGCGTGGGCCGCCGAGGTGGACCCGGCAGGCACGACCACGACGGCGATCGACCGCACCCGCCTCGGTGCCCCGTCACCCGCACCGCGACAGGTGTTCGCGATCGGACTGAACTATCGCGAGCACGCCGCCGAATCCGGTATGGAGGCACCGACGCACCTGCCGCCGGTGTTCACCAAGTACGTCTCGTCGTTCTCCGGTCCCGATACCGAGGTCGTCATCCCGGACGGTGGCAACGTCGACTGGGAAGTCGAACTCGTCGCCGTCATCGGACGGCAGGGGTACCGGATCGCCGAGACCGATGCGTGGTCGCACGTAGCCGGATTGACCGTCGGGCAGGACATCTCCGAACGCGTTGCCCAGATGCGCGGCCCCGCACCGCAGTTCGGCCTCGCCAAGTCGTTCCCGGGCTTCGCACCGCAAGGTCCGTGGCTGGTCACCCCGGACGAGTTCGCCGACCCGGATGATCTCGAACTCGGGTGCCGGATCGACGGCGAGGAGGTCCAGCGGGGCCGGACGCGGGAGATGATCTTCCCGGTGCCCGCGCTGATCGCCGCCCTGTCGGAGAACGTCACGCTGTATCCCGGGGACGTGATCTTCACCGGGACGCCCGCCGGCGTCGGCATGGGCCGCGACCCCCAGCGGTACCTGCAGCCCGGCGAGACACTCGACACCTGGATCGAGGGCATCGGTGAACTGCACCAGCGGTTCGTCGCGGCCTCGTAGTGCACGGTGAGGGGACCCGGCCGGATCGACCGTCGGGTCCCCTCACCGTGAGCGCCAGGGCTCAGTAGACGACCGAGTCCGCCCCGGCCGCATGCCCGAGATAGGCCCGCTCGAGCACCTCCGGTGATGCCGCGAGATCGGCCGCGGCGCCGGACGTGGTCACCTCACCGTGCCGGAGCACCAATGCACGGTCGGCGACGGTGAGCGCCATGTGCACGTGCTGTTCGACCAGCACGGCGGCAACCTGCCGTTCGTCGACGAAGCGCCGGATCACCGGCAACAGCGACTCGACGATCACCGGTGCCAGTCCCATGCTCAGCTCGTCGATCAGCAGGACCTTCGGTGCCTGCATGAACGCCCGCCCGATCGCGAGCATCTGCTGCTCTCCCCCGGACAGCAGGCCCGCCGACACGTCGAGCCGTTCCCCCAGCTGCGGGAAGTAGTCGATCACCTCCGCGATCGTGGTACCTCCCGGTCGGCGGGCGAGGCGAAGGTTCTCGGTCACCGTCAGGCCGGTGAACAGCGCCCGATCGTCCGGGACGAGCACGATCCCCGCCTTCGATGCGGTTCGCGCGCTCCCCGGCTTGATCCGCACGCCGTCGAGTTCGACCGTCCCGGCGAGTGGCGCCAGCAACCCGGCGAGGGTGATCAGCAAGGTCGTCTTGCCCGCCCCGTTGGGACCGAGCACGGCCATGATCTCGCCGGGCCGTAGCTCGAAGCCGACATCGCGCACACACGCCCTGCCCCGGCCGTAGCCCGCCGAGAGTCCGTCGCAGTTCATCATCGTCGTCGTCATGTGCCCGATTCCGCCTTGCTCTGGGTCGCACCGAGATACGCCGCGACCACGTCCGCGTTCGTCCGGATCTCGGCCGGTGTACCGTTCGCGATCACGCGGCCGAGATCGAGGACCACGATGCGATCGCACAATTCGAGGACCAGGTCCATGTCGTGGTCGACGATGACGATCGTCACGCCTGCATCCCGAACCATTCTCAATTTCTCTCCGAGCCAACGACTCTCGGAGCTCGCCAAACCTGCGGCGGGTTCGTCGAGCAGCAGCACCTGCGGTTGCCCCGCCAGCGCGCGGGCCACCGAGACCAATTGCTTGCGCCCCTGCGACAACTCACCGACCGGACGGTCGACCAGCGCGGTGAGACCGAGCATCCGGAACAGGGAGTCGCTCCACTCCGCCGACTCCTTCCCACGTCGCCACCCGCCGGCGGCGAACGTACCGACGGCGACGTTCTCCCGAACCGAGAGATCGTCGTAGAGCGACATGTCCTGGAATGTCCGGCCCAATCCGAGGCGGCTCCGCCGGTGCGGCGGAAGGTCGTCGATCCGCTCGTCCCCGAGCGCAACCGATCCCCCGGCCTTCGCGAATCCGCTCAACGCATCGATGCAGGTCGTCTTTCCCGCACCGTTCGGCCCGATGAGCCCGACGATCTCACCGGATCGCACCTCGGTGGCGAAGTCGGCCAGTGCCGTGACGGCTCCGTGGGTCACCGTGAGGCCCTCCGCGGCGAGGACCACCGTCCCGGCGGCATCGCTGTCCGCGGAGACTGTGAGCAACTCCGACCCCGACGCGTTCGCGCCGCTTCCGATGTCGTCGAAATCTTCTGTCTCCGATCCGGTTCGGGAACCGAACCGGCCCCGGATCCGCTGCATCTGCACGACCACCTGTCCGGCGATGCCCTCGGGGTAGCCGATCACCGTGAGGACCAGCAGGACACCGCCGATGAGCGCGTAGTAGTCCGCGAATCCCAGCAGCCGGTCCATGAGGACGAACACGATGCCGCCGGCACCGAGAACACCGGAGAGGATTCCGCCGCTCACCAGCGTCACGCCCGCGATGTAGATCATCGCGAACATCGCGATTCCGCCGATGGTGGAGTAGGACTCGGCGGTGGCCACCGTCTGCTGGTAGGCCATCAGCGATCCGCCGAGTCCGGCGATGAACGCGCCGATCGCGAATGCCGCGAGTTTCGTCCGCGCCACGTTGATCCCGGACGCGGCCGCGGCGCGTTCGTTGGCGCGTACGGCCAGCATGGCGGCACCCAACCGGCCCGTGCGCAACTTGACCACCGCCAGCGCGACGATCACGAGAACTACCAGGCAAAGGAATCCGAACACCGTTCGCGGGTAACCCGCTCCGGATCCGATCGACAGGTCGATTCCGAACAGGGTCGGTTTCGCGACCGGAGCTCCCCCCATTCCGCCGTTCAGCGCGGTGTTCCGGAACCACACGAATTCCAGGAACACCGCCAGGGCGAGAGTGACCACCGTGACCGGCAATCCACGGATCCGCAAGGCGGGGAGCCCGACGATCACACCGATCACGGTCGCCACCAGAGCCGCGAGGATCGGCGCCACGGGGAACGGAATGCCCAGGTCGACCGTCAACCGGCTCAACGAGAATGCCCCGACACCGGCCAGGGTCAGCTGGGCCAGCGAGATCTGCCCCGCGAAACCCGTCACCACGACCTGCGACAGCCCCACGATCGCGAGGATGAGACTGATGATCACCGCCCCGCGGAAACTCCCCGACGTCAGAACGAGCGCCAGGGCCGCGACGACGATGCCGGCGATCGCCGGCAGCAGGATCTTCTGCGGACGCGGTGCCCGCCCCAGGGTCGACTTCACGATCGCACCACGCGTCGGCAGCGGCTTTCCCCGCACGACGAGGAAGACGAGAATGAGTGCGAGCGGCACGAGTTCGGCCATTCCCGCCCGCGGGAACCACTCCACCGTCGCCTGCAGGTGGGTCATCTCCGACTGCAGCATCCCGATGGCGAAACCGGCAGCCACGGTCAGGCCCATCGCGGTGAAGTTCCCGACCAGCGCGGCCGCGAGTGCGGGAATCACGAAGAGCGTGTACGCCACCGGGACGAGTGGAACGATCGGCGCGATGAGGATGCCGCTGATACCCGCCACCACGGTGCTCAGCGCCCAGTTGCCGACGGCGATCCGGTCGGGCGAGAGTCCGGTGACGAGCGCACCCTTCTCCGATTCGGCGGCCGCACGGGTTGCCAAACCGAAACGGGTGTAACGGAACAGAGCGACGAGAATCACCGTCATCCCGACGACGATCACCGCGAACCACAGACGATCCTCGGGAATCCGGACTCCGAGGAGCGTGACGGCCCCGTTCGGCAGGATGGGCTTGACCGAAACGGGTGTCGTCCCGACACGGATCGCCAGCAGCGCCTGGACGACCAGCATGACGCCGATCGACACGACCGCCTTGGCCACCGGGGGTGCGTTCCGCACGAGCCGGAACACGGCCGCGTAGAGGAAGACGCCCAGCAGTGCCGCGACGAGAAGCGACAGGAGAGCCGCGGGGACGAATCCCCACGGCCCGCCCACGTCCACCGTCGTCGGCATTCCGGGAATCGGGTTGAGCAACTCACCTTTCCGGAGCAACCCGTACGTGTAGGCCACGTACAGGGCGATCGCGCCGGTGGCGAAGTTGACCACGCCCGAGCTACGGAAGGTCATCACCAGGGCGAGCCCCAGCGCCGCGTACACGGCGCCGTTGCCCAACCCCAGTGCGAGGAAAGCGAAGTGCTCGGACATCACTCACTCGTTTCCCGGTGCCCGGACGGCACGTCGCGCCACGATGCGGTCACCATTGCCCGGCTGGTCATCCGACGACGACCGGCGAGGTGACGCGGCCGCCCTCGGCAACAGTTGCCCGGATCATCTTGTTGCTGCACACGGTGGGCATCATCGGCATCGCCGTGCCGTCGCAGGTGAACGTGATGCCGTCCGCCGCCGGCATGGGAACGTCCTTGGCGGTCTTGATCGCCTCGTTCACCGCGGCCGCGGTCGGTTCACCCTGCACACCCTGTGCGGCACGGATCAATCCGAGCATCGCCGCATAGCCCGTGCTCGTGAATCCACCGATCTCCACATCGGGGGCGTACTCGTCCATCACCGCCCGGTAGAGGACCGCTTCGGGCTCGTCGGAATCGATGTCGGCGCCGATGAAGACCAACGATCCGTCGAGCGTATCGCCGACCGCGTCGACGACCGCAGGGTCGAGGCACGGCTGGATGACCATTTTCGCCTGGGTTGCGCCGAGTGTCTGCAGGGACTTGAGCACGGACGTGCACATCGTCCCGTCACCGATCACCGCGACCGCCTCGGTCCCGTCCGCGAGCCCCGCGCTGACCTGCGGTGTGGAATCGGGAGTTCCGGGTGTCACCGGAGCGACCTGCAGCTCCACGCCTGCCGCGTCGAATGTCCCCTTACCCACCGCCTCCGTCGAGGCGATCACCGTACCGGTGTCGATCACGTACGCGGCGACCTTCTTGTACCCCTGTTCGGCGGCGTATGACGCCATGCCCGCGAGGGCACCCGGGAAACCGGGGCTCAGCACGTAGGTTCCGGGTGTCGTCAGCTCCGCGGCGCTCGTCCCGGAAGTGGTCAGATACGGGATGCCCGCCCCGGTGATGATCGGGACCATCGCGGCACCGTTTCCGGAGGTGGTGACGACGACCGCCGAGACGCCCTGCTCCACCATCTGGTTGGCACAGTCCTGGTTGGACGCCGGGTCCTCCTTGGCCGCACAGGAAACGACCTCGATCGGGTGTCCGGCGATGCCCCCGAGATGCGCATTGGCGTACTCGGCGGCCGCCTCCGCCGCCTGGCGGTTCTCCGGCATCGAAATCGCCGGTCCACCTTCGGGGTTGATCAACCCGATCTTGATCGGTGTACCGGTGGCCGGGTTGTCGGCGAAGGCGCCCTCGGGCGCCTCGACCGAGCTGCCACCCGAGTCGTCGGCACTGTCCGTGCCGCAGGCCGTCCCCGCGACCAGCGCGGGAATCGCAAGGAGCATGCCGGCCCGTAGGACCGAGGTTCGACCGGCGGATCTACACGTCTTGGACATGAGGCTTCCATCCTTCGTTCACGACGCGGGCGTCGGAGGCAGAGGTAGTGACATGGATCACATAAAGCTCGGCTGAGCGTAAGACGGGCGACTCACATGTGTCAATAGGACAGCCTAGTTATCTAAGTGGGATACCTGGAGGTGTTTCGGCGGGACCCGATCGGCGATACGCCCCGAGGACCGCGCTGCGCCGCTCAGGCCTCCACGCCGAAGGCGGCGCGGTGGTCGCGCGCCCACTGTTCGAGGGTGCGGCCCGGCCGGTGAGGTCGACGACCCGGGCCGCACCGCATCCGGGACCTCGACGGCGTCCCGCCGGTAGTCGAGGAGCATCTCCGCGACCGCGGACGAATCTCGTCCTCGATCAACCGCGACGGTGAAAAGAACCGGCCGCCGCCGCGGAATCGCGACGACGGCCGGTGAGCCGAACGAAACTGCTGTGAACGAAACCGCTAGGGCCGGTAGGCCCCCGAGGTGGCGAGCACCCACGCGAACTCGAACGCGACCTCGCGCCACTTCTCGTAGCGGCCCGACACTCCCCCGTGCCCGGCGCTCATCTCCGTCTTGAGGAGCAGCGGCGCGTCGCCGGTCTTGGTGGCGCGCAACTTGGCGACCCACTTGGCCGGTTCGACGTACAGCACCCGGGTGTCGTTGATGCTTGTGATCGCCAGGATCGCCGGGTAGTCCTTGGCCTCGACGTTCTCGTACGGGCTGTACGAGCGCATGTACGCGTACACCTCGGGATTGTCGAGCGGGTTGCCCCACTCGTCCCACTCGATGACGGTCAGCGGCAGCGACGGATCGAGGATCGAGGTCAGCGGATCGACGAACGGCACGTTCGCGAGGATGCCCGCGAACAACTCGGGCGCGAGGTTCGCGACCGCACCCATGAGCAGACCGCCCGCGCTGCCGCCGTCCGCGACCAGACGATCCGGGGACGTCACCCCGGTGTCGATCAGGTGCTGCGCGCACGCGACGAAATCGGTGAAGGTGTTCTTCTTGGTGAGCGCCTTGCCGTTCTCGTACCAGTGCCGGCCCATCTCGCCGCCGCCGCGGACGTGGGCGACCGCGAACACCATGCCGCGGTCGAGCAGCGACAGCCGTGCCACCGAGAATCCGGGATCGATGCTGGCCTCGTACGAGCCGTAGCCGTAGAGCAGTGTCGGTGCGGGACCCTCGGGCAGGTCCTTGCGCTGCACGATCGACAGCGGAATCCGGGTGCCGTCCTCCGCGACCGCCCACTCCCGGCGCTGCTCGTACCGGGTGGGATCGAAGTCGCCCAGCACCGGTTGCGCCTTGCGCAGCAGCAGTTCGCCGGTGTCGACGACGAGGTCGTAGACCCGGCTCGGGGTGATGAACGAGGTGAACCCGAGGCGGAGTGTCGGCTGGTTCCATTCGGGGTTCGCGCCCGGTCCGACGGAGAACAGTTCCTCGTCGAATTCGATTTCCGCGAAATCGCCGTAGCCGTCGGCCGTCAGCGGCCACACCGCGAGCCGGGTCAGTGCCTCACGCCGGTACCCGATGACCAGGTGACCCGCGAACGCGTCGACGTCCTCGAGCCGCACGTCCTCGCTGTGCTCGATGAGGGTGTGCAGCGCGGACGGATCGTCGACGGGCGCCTCCGCGAGCACGAAGTTCTCGGCCTTCACGCCGGCGGGATCGACGTCGTTGTGCAGCACGAGGAATCGGTCCTCACCCGCGACGACGGCGTGCTCCGCGCTGTACTCGACACCCTCGCGCCGGGGCAGCAGCACACGGAATTCGCCTGTCGGGTTGTCGGATTCGAGGACCCACCCTTCGGTGGTGATCTTCGATCCCACCCAGATCATCAGGTACTTCTCGCTGCGGGTCGAGCCCACCGACACCCAGAACCGCTCGTCCGGTTCGTGGAAGACCTTCACGTCCTCGCTGCGGTCGGTACCGAGGCGGTGCCGCCACACCGTGTCCGGCCGCCACGACTCGTCGACGGTGAGATAGAAGACGTGGGTGTGGTCGATCGCCCACGTCGCGCCGGGCGCGGTACCGGGAATCTCGTCGGGCAGCAGTTCACCGGTGACCAGGTTCTTGAACCGCAGCGTGTACCGCTCGTCGCCGACCACGTCGGTGGAGTAGGCGAGCAGCGTGCCGTCGTGGCTGACCGAGAACGCGCCGATGGAGAAGAACTCGTGTCCCTCGGCTTCGGCGTTGCCGTCGAGCAGGATCTGCTCGCCGGGCAACTCGACGCCCGGTGCCGGTTCCGGCGGGGTCCAGTCGTCGGGGCCGGAGATCGGGCAGCGGCACTGGACTCCGTACTGCTTCCCCTCGGCGGTGCGGGCGTAGTACCACCAGTCGCCGAGGCGGGTCGGCACCGACATGTCGGTTTCCTGCGTGCGCGACTTGATCTCGTCGAAGATCTTCTCGCGCAGCGGCGCCAGATCCGCGGTCTGCTGTTCCGTCCACGCATTCTCGGCCTCGAGATATGCGATGACGTCGGGGTTCTCCTTGTCGCGCAACCATTCGTACTCGTCGACGAAGGTGTGCCCGTGGTGGGTGCGCTCGATCGGAACCTTCTTGGCGACCGGGGGCGCCGACAGGGGTGCCGACTCCGGCATCACTGCCCCCCGATCCAGTCGTCGAACGACAGCCCGGAGATCCGCTCGTACGCCTCGATGTAGCGGGCACGGGTCTTGTCGACGACGTGCTGCGGCAGCGCCGGCGGCAGGGTGTCGGACTTGCGGTCCCAGCCGGATTCCGGCCCGGTCAGCCAGTTGCGGACGATCTGCTTGTCGAAGCTCGGCTGCACCTTGCCTTCCTCGTACTCCTCGGCGGGCCAGTAGCGCGACGAATCCGGGGTGAGCACCTCGTCGGCGAGCACCAGGTTGCCGGCCTTGTCGAGACCGAACTCGAACTTGGTGTCGGCGAGCAGGATGCCGCGCTCGGACGCGTACATCGCGGCGCGGTCGTAGATGTCGAGGGTGTCCTGGCGCAGCTTCATCGCGAGGTTCAGGCCGACCTTCTCGGCGACCTGCTCGAAGCTGATGTTCTCGTCGTGGTCGCCGAGGTCGGCCTTGGTGGCGGGGGTGAAGATCGGCTCCGGCAGGCGGCTCGCCTCGACGAGCCCCTCGGGCAGTTTCACGCCGCACACCGAGCCGGTGGCCTGGTAGTCGAGCAGGCCGGAGCCTGTGAGGTAGCCGCGGGCGACGCATTCGACGGGCACCATCTGCAGCCGCTTGACGACCAGCGCACGACCCAGGAGGTCTTCGGGGATGCGTTCGTCGTCGGGTTCACCGGCGAGATGGTTGTTCGCGTCGAGCAGGTTGAAGAAGAACACGCTCATCGCGGTGAGGACCCGGCCCTTGTCGGGAATCGGGGTGGCGAGCACGTGGTCGTAGGCCGAGATCCGGTCGCTGGCCACGAGCAACAGGTGCTCGTCGTCGATGACATACAGGTCGCGGACCTTGCCGCCGGCGAGGTGGGAGTAGGACTCGAGTGAAGGACGCACGATGTCACCCTAGTGCTCGCGGGCGACATCCACGGCAAGCCGGTGACAGATCTCCCATCCGTGACAATGGCGGAGACACTCGGACACGATCCGATCGACGACGGGAGCACGATGGCAGCGGGAACGGTACATGTGGACGTCGGGTTCCGGTCGGAACGCGGTCCGATCCTGCTGGCCCTGATGCTCGCGACCGCGCTGGTCGCCCTCGAGAGCACCATCCTCGCGACCGCCGTCCCCACGATCGTCGCCGACCTCGGCGGATTCACGCAGTTCCCGTGGTTGTTCTCGAGCTATCTGCTGACGCAGGCGGTGCTCGTGCCGGTGTACGGCAAGCTGTCCGACGTGTTCGGCCGCAAACCGGTCCTGCTGTTCGGGATCGCGGTGTTCGCTCTCGGATCGTTGCTGTGTGCGCTGGCGTGGAGCATGCCCGCGCTGATCACGTTCCGGGCGGTGCAGGGCATCGGCGCCGGGGCGGTGCTGCCGATGGCACAGACCATCGCCGGGGACATCTACACCGTCGCCGAACGCGCGAAGGCGCAGGGCTACATCGCCAGCGTGTGGGGAATGTCCTCGGTCGTCGGGCCCGCGATCGGCGGGATCTTCTCCGACTTCGTGTCCTGGCGCTGGATCTTCTGGGTGAACCTTCCGCTGTGCGCGCTCGCGGCGTGGGTGCTCGTCCGCAGCTTCGACGAGTCGCAGACGGAGGACCGGCCGGAACGTCGTCCGATCGACTGGGCGGGCGCGGCGGTGTTGGCGCTGGCCGCCGGACTGCTGATCCTCGGCCTGCTCGAAGGCGGCCAGGCGTGGGCGTGGGCGTCGGTGCCGAGCGCCGCGATCTTCCTGGCGTCGGCCGCCCTGTTCGTGGTGTTCGTCCTGGTGGAGCGGCGGGCCGCGGATCCGATTCTGCCGGTGTGGGTGTTCACGCGGCGGGTGCTGTTGTCGACGAGCGCGGTCGCCGCGATGGTCGGCGCGGTGGTGATGGGCCTGACGTCGTACGTTCCGGCCTTCGTGCAGGGAGCGCTCGGCACCACGGCCCTGGTCGCCGGGTTCACCCTGGCGACGCTGACCATGGGCTGGCCGGTCGCGGCGTCGCAGTCGGGACGGTTGTATCTGCGCCTCGGCTTCCGTGCGACCGCGCTGATCGGCGCGGTACCGGCGATCTGCGGCACGGCCCTGCTGACGCGGCTCGACGTGCATTCGCAGATCTGGCACGTCGCGACGTGCTGCCTGCTCATCGGTCTCGGGATGGGACTGATCGCCAGCCCCTCCCTGATCGCGGCGCAGGCGAGCGTCGGGTGGTCCGAGCGCGGCGTCGCGACCGGGGCGAACGCGTTCGCGCGCGGACTGGGCAGCGCCGTCGGGGTCGCGGTGTTCGGGGCGTTGGCCAACGCGGCGGCCGGGGGTACCGATGCCCCGGATGCCGGGCAGGTCGCCGCGTCGATCGATCCGGTGTTCACCGCGGTGCTGATCGCGACGATCGCGCTGGCCGTCGCGGCGGCGACGATCCCGGGCCGCCCCGCCGACGCATCCTGACGTCGCAGCCCCACACGACCGGCGGTCGTGTGGGGCCGAGTCGTGGGTGGGATGCGTCAGCAGGTGATGTCGCCCTCCGGCACGGTCAGGTCGACGAGGTACGACACGACCGGGGTGTCGATGCACCACTGTCCGGTCAGCACGACCCCGTGCTGGGTGCCGCGGTAGGTGACCAGGACACCGCCCAGCTGGTCCGCGAGATCGACGCCGGCCTGGTAGGGCGTCGCGGGGTCCTCCGTGGTGGACACCACCAGCACCGGTGCCAGTCCCGACACCTCGACGGTGTGCGGGGTGCTCGTCGGCGGCACCGGCCAGAACGCGCACGTGTCGAGCGGTGCCTGACCGGAACCGTAACCGTCGTCGAGGAACGGTGCGACCTCGCGCAGGCGGGTGTCGAGTTCGCCGAGCGCCGCCCGGTCGGTCGAGGCCGGATCGTCGACGCATCGCACGGCCGTCATCGCCTCGGCCGAGTTCGAGTAGGCACCGTCGGCGGATCGCCCCTCATACAGATCGGCGAGCATGAGCAGCGTGTCGCCGGTGCCCGCGGCCAGCTCGTCGAGCCCCGCCATCAGCGGCTCCCACATGCTCGGCGAATACAGACCCGCGATCACGCCCGTCATCGCATCCGAGTAGCTGAGGCCACGCGGATCCGCCGTCGCCGCCGGGCTGTCGACGAGGGGGTCGACGAGTTCCCGGAACCGCTGCACCGCCCCGGCCGGATCGTCCCCGAGCGGGCACCCGGCGAGTGTCGTGCAGCGCGTCGCGAACTCGTCGAACGCCTGCTGGAATCCGGCCATCTGGTTCAGCACCTGTTCGTCGGAATTCTGCTGGGGATCGAGGGCGCCGTCGAGGACCATCGCACGCACGTTCTGCGGGAACTGCTCCGCGTAGGCGGTGCCGAGCCGGGTGCCGTACGAGTAACCGAGGTAGGTGAGCTGCCGGTCGCCGAGCACCGCGCGGATGACGTCCATGTCCCGGGCGACATCCCGCGTGCCGACGTTCGCGAGCACGTCCGCCCCGGTTCGTTCGGCGCACTGTGCCGCGAACTCCTGTGCCTCCTGTTCGGCCTCGGCGATAGCCTCCGGGCTGCGGTCGAGATCGGCCTCGGCCCTGTCCTCGTCCTTCTCCTCGGCGGTCAGGCACACGATCTGCGGGGTCGACGCTCCGATGCCGCGCGGATCGAACCCGATGACGTCGAAGTGCTCGGCCAGCGGCGTTCCGGTCCCCACCACTGCCATGCCGAGCCCGGAGGCACCGGGGCCACCGGGATTGACCAGCAGGGAACCGACCTTCTCACCGGTCGCCGCCATGCGGGACACCGCGATCTGCGCGGTCTGTCCCTGCGGATCGCCGTAGTCGACGGGAACGTTCACCTTCGCGCACTCGAGCGTGCCGAGGTCGGATCCGTCGGTGCTGAACCCGTCGCAGGAACCCCACTCGATCTGCTGGGCGTAGAAGTCTTCCAGGCCGTCCGGGATCTCCCCGGCATCCGAGCGCACGTCGGGATCCGCCGCGGCGTACGGCGCCGTGACGACACCGGCGGTCAGGAACGCAGCGGTTGTCAGGATCGCCGCTGCGGCGACACGCCGCAGCGGACGCACCTCGGAGAACTGTGAAGCCACCATGCGATTCGCCTGCCCTTCAAGAGGTTCGGGCGGACCTGCCCGAAGGCCCGAAGCGGAGCCTTCGGGTCCTTCGAGCGTCGCGTCGAAGGGTGGGGCGAACCAGCAGCCCTGGGTGGAGACAGCGGCACCCTCTGCGTTACCGGGAAATCCCGGACCGGGAGACGGTCAGCAACGCGTGAGCAGGGTGCACCACTCGTCGAGATCCGGAGCGGATGCCAGCGACACGAAATCGACGTCGGCGCCGGCGCCGCGCCAGTGCTCGACGAGCGCCATCAGGCGTACCGAGTCGAGACCCTGATCGACCAGGCTCGCCGTCGGGTCCAGCTCGTCGGGCTCCACCTCGAGAATTCGGGCGGTGTCGGCGAGAATCGTTCCGCGATCCAGCATGCTTCTCCTTTGCTACGAACGCGTCGGCAGTGCCGCGAGTCCGGTGTCGATGGATTCGAGTGCGAGCAGCGCTGTTTCGTAGGTGGCGGCGTTGGCGTGCCGTACCGGGACCAGGTTGCCCGCCCGAACCGCGGGCAGGTTCTGCCACAGCGGTGAGTCGAAGACGGCCTGCAGTTCGGGCGGGACCGAACCGTCGGCGTCGACGCCGTAGACGATCACGTCGGCGTCGGCCAGGTTCGCGGGCATCTGCTCGAGCGACAGGTACTCGCCGTGGACATCCGCGGGATCGGCAGGCTCACCGGGGAATTCGAAACCGAGGTCGTCGAACAGGTTGGTGGTGTAGGACGCAGCGTACTCGCGGAAGAACTCGCCCGCTTCGGTGCCGCACACGCTGCACACTCCCGCGAACTTCAGGCCCCCGAGGGTGCCGGCGTAGGTCCGGGCGATTTCGGCGGCGCGAGTCTCGTACTCCTGCTTGAACTCACCGTAGGCGTCGGCCACGCCCGCAGCATCGGCGTACTGTTCGCCGAGTTCACGCCATTGCCCCGGGTCGGTGGGCCCGAGGAACACGACCGGAGCGAGCGCTTCGAGCTTGGCGAGGTCGAGCGCTTCTCTCGCCCGTGCCGGGACCCCCATGATGATCAGGTCGGGCCGGGCAGCGGTGACGGCTTCGTAGTCGAGTTCGGCGACCGAGGCGTCGGGGGCGACCTTGGGCAGGGTCTCGTAGGCGGCGAGGGTCTCCGCGTCCATGTTCTCGAGTTCGCGGGTCCATTCACACACCGCGGCGAGGTTGGCGCCCGCCTGGATCAGCGGAAGGGTCGCGTAGCCGCACGCGACGATGCGCTGCGGGTCCGACGGGATCTCGACGGGGCCGTTCTGGGCGGCGAACGTGCGTGTCGGCGCGGCACTCTCGTCGCCGTCGCTGCTGTCGCTGCATCCCACGAGGCCGGCGGTCAACACCGCAGCCAGGCCGAGCACAGCAAGTCCGCGTGCACCACGCGTTCCCCTCATCAACGTCTCCCGCTTCGTCCGGTCGCAGGCCCGAGCACCCGCATTATTTTGGTTAGGCTAACCGAAACCCAGCGTGGGTCAAAGCTCCCGTTCGCCCGAATTCACGTCGGGCGAATCCGGGCCACACCGACTCCGACGCGGACAGCACCAAAGGTTAGCCTAACCGTATATGGTCTCGAGTGGTCGTGTGCCCCACGCGATCGTCCACTTCACCGCTACCGAGAGGTGTGCGTCATGCAGGCACCGGCCCACGCCGTGCAGGTCACCGGCACGGCCCCCTTCGCGCTGTCCCGGCCCCACGGCACGGTCGTCGCCGACGGTGTCGCCGAATCCTGGTCCCGCGTCGGCGAGGCAGCCGCAGCCCTGCGCGCGGGAACGGTCTGCGCCGTCGTCGGCGCCCTGCCCTTCGACCCGGACCACCCGGCGGCCCTGACCGCTCCCCACACCCTGACGCACACGCCCACCCCGATCGCCACCGCTGCCGAGGCGCTTCCCGCCATCGTCGTCGACGCGGCACTGCCGTCCGAACGCGAGCATCTCGACCGGGTCGCGACCGCCCTGACGCGACTGCGGTCGGACGACGCACTCGCCAAGGTAGTTCTCGCCCGCGCCCTCGTCCTGCGCGCCGAGCGGCCGGTCACCGCCGGGCAGCTGCTGCACCGGTTGGCCGCAAACGACCCGAACGGCAACGGTTTCGCCGTCGATCTGAGCCCCGCGGGCAGAAGCTGGCACGGACGATACCTGGTCGGTGCCAGCCCCGAGGTCCTCATCCGCCGCCGCGGCGACCGCGTCATCGCGCATCCCCTCGCCGGGTCCGCGCCGCGCCACTCCGATCCCGAGACCGACCGCAGAACCGGCGAGGAACTCGCCGCCTCCGCCAAGAACCTTGCCGAGCACGCACACGTCGTCGCGGACCTGCGCGCGAGCCTCGAACCCCTGTGCACCGACCTCGACATCCCGGACCGGCCCCGACTGACCGGCACCCGGCAACTGTGGCACCTCGGCACGCCGGTGTCCGGGCGCCTGCGCGACCCGTCCGTCACCGCGCTGGACCTGGCCGTCGCGGTGCACCCGACCCCCGCGATCTGCGGCACCCCCACGGTCGCCGCGCGCGAGACGATCCGCGAGCTCGAGGGTGACCGTGGCTTCTATGCCGGCGCGATCGGATGGTGCGACACCGACGGCGACGGCGAATGGATGGTCACGATCCGGTGCGCCGTGCTGGACGCCGACGGCCGCACGATCACCGCGCACGCCGGTGGCGGCATCGTCGCCGCATCCGATCCTCAGGACGAACTCGACGAAACCACAACCAAATTCGGAACCGTTCTCGATGCATTGGGGGTACACCGGTGAGCACACCCGCCAGTCTCGTCGTCGGCGCCGCACAGGGCATAGGCCGCGCGACCGCCCTCACGCTCGCCGGGGCGGGTCATCGCGTCGTGCTCGCCGACCGCGACCCCGAAGGTCTGCGCAAGACCGCAGCGATGCTGGACGGACCCGCCCCCACCTTCCCGGTCGACATCCGTGACGCCGACGCCGTCGACTTCGCAATCGACACCATCGAATCCGAGCACGGCCCCATCACGAAACTCGCACACGTCGCCGGTGTGTTCTCCACCGCCTCGATCCTCGACGGCGACCCGGACGAATGGCAGCGCATCTACGACGTCAACGTCACCGGCCTGGTGTCGGTGCTGCGCGCCGTCGGCCGGAAGATGCGCGACCGCGCAGGTGGGTCGATCGTCGTGGTCGGTTCGAACTCGGCGGGTGTGCCCCGAATCGGTATGGGGGCCTACGGATCGTCGAAGGCCGCGGCGTCGATGATCGTGCGGGTCCTCGGGCTCGAACTCGCCGAATTCGGGATCCGCGCCAACATCGTCGCGCCCGGATCCACCGACACCGCGATGCAGCGGTCGCTGTGGGCCGACCCGGACGACGACGCGGGCGCACTCGGCGCGATCGCCGGTGACCCCGCCCAGTTCAAGGTCGGTATCCCGCTCGGCCGGATCGCCGAACCCGGCGATATCGCCGACGCGATCGAGTTCCTGCTCTCCGACCGCGCCCGGCACATCACCATGCAAGCCCTGTACGTCGACGGTGGCGCGACCCTGCGCGCCTGAGCATCCCCCGAAAGGATCGTTTCGTGACATCCGGCCTGCGGCGCACCGCGCTCGCCGAAACCGCCCGCTACCCCGACGAATTCGCGGAGCTGTATCGGGGAGCGGGGTACTGGACCCCGGAGACGTTCGCGCAGTTCCTGCCGGCCCGCGCCGCCCTGTTCGGCGACCGGGTCGCCGTCACCGGACTGGATGCGCGCGGCCAACGACAGCGCCTGACCTACCGTGAACTGGACGAATCCGCGGCCCGGATCGCGTCGGGGCTCGCAGAACTCGGCGTGCATGCCGGGGACCGCGTGGTCGTGCAGCTGCCGAACATCGTCGAGTACACCGAGGTGCTGTTCGCGGTTTTCCGTCTGGGTGCGCTGCCGGTGTTCGCGCTGCCCGCGCACCGTGCCGCCGAGATCGGCTACTTCTGCAGGTTCGCCGACGCCGCCGCGTACGTCGTGGCTGCGGAACACGGCGGATTCGACTACCGGAACCTCGCCCGCGAGGTGTGTGCGGATCTGGAGAACCCCCCGGTGGTCGTGGTCGCCGGTGATGCCGCGGAGTTCACCGCACAACCCCCGTCGCTGCGCTCGCCCGTCCCACTCGATGCGCTGCGCGCGCACGAGCCGGGCCCGACGGCGGAACTCGACTCCGAATCGGTTGCCTTCCTTCAGCTCTCCGGTGGCACGACCGGGACTCCGAAGCTGATTCCGCGGACCCATTCCGACTACCTCTACTCGGTGCGCGAATCGGCCCGCATCTGCGGGGTCGACGCCGACACGCGCATGCTCGTGGCACTGCCTGCCGCCCACAACTTCCCGATGAGCTCCCCCGGCATCCTCGGCGTGCTGCACAGCGGCGGCACGGTGGTGCTGGCCCCGGATCCCAGCCCCGACACCGCGTTCGCGCTGATCGAACGCGAAGCGATCACGATGGCCTCGCTGGTGCCGCCTCTCGCAATGGCGTGGCTGTCGGCGCGGGTCCGCAGCGAACGCGACCTGTCGTCCCTGCAGGTGCTGCAGGTCGGCGGCGCGAAGTTCCCCGCCGAAGCCGCCAAACGGGTGCGGCCCGAACTCGGCTGCACGCTCCAGCAGGTCTTCGGAATGGCGGAGGGACTGGTGAACTACACGCGTCTCGACGACGACGAGGACACGATCGTCACCACGCAGGGGCGGCCGATCAGCGTGCACGACGAGATCCGCATCCTCGACGACGCCGGCGTTCCCGTACCGGCCGGCGGCACCGGACACCTGCTCACCCGCGGCCCCTACACGATCCGCGGCTACTACAATGCCCCCGAACACAATTCGACGGCATTCACCCCGGACGGTTTCTACCGCACCGGCGACATCGTCCGTCTCACCGAACGCGGCTACATCGTGGTCGAGGGCCGCGCCAAGGACCAGATCAACCGCGGCGGCGAGAAGATCGCCGCCGAGGAGGTCGAGAACCATCTGATCGCCCATCCCGCGGTGCTCGACGCCGCCGTCGTGGCGATGCCCGACCGGTACCTCGGCGAACGCACGTGCGCATTCGTCGTGACCGAAGGGGAATCCCCGAAAGCACTCGAGCTCAAGGCTTTCCTGCGTGAACGCGGCCTGGCCGGATACAAGATCCCGGACAGGGTGCGCTTCGTCGACGCCTTCCCCGTGACCGGCGTCGGCAAGATCAGCCGGAACGAACTGCGGCGCGCGCTGGCCGCGACCTTCGAGAACTGAACGCCCAACCCGAGAAAGCGAAGCTCATGGCCCTTCCCGAGTCCGTGTCCTATCCGCTGCCCGACGAACAGCCGGCGAACAGGGTGTCCTGGACGATCGACCCCGAGCGTGCGGTGCTGCTCGTGCACGACATGCAGGAATACTTCGTGCGCTCGTTCGACCGCTCCGCCGACCCCCTCGCGACGGTGGTACCGAACATCGACGGGATCCGCGACTCCGCGCACGCGGCGGGCGTGCCGGTCGTCTACACCGCGCAGCCCGGCAACCAGGATCCCGCCGATCGCGCTCTGCTGCTCGACTTCTGGGGTCCGGGTCTGACGGCCGATCCGGCCGAGACCGCAATCATCGACGACCTGGCTCCGCACGAGAACGACGTCCTGCTCACCAAGTGGCGCTACAGCGCGTTCATCCGCACCGACCTGCTCGAGCGGATGCGCGCGTGGGGCCGCGACCAGCTGATCGTCACCGGGGTCTACGCGCACATCGGCTGCCTGACCACCGCGCTCGACGGGTTCATGAACGACATCCAGGTCTTCTTCGTCTCCGACGGCACCGCCGACTTCTCGCGGCGCGAGCACGTCGATGCTCTGAACTACGTGGCCTCGCGCTGCGCGGTCGTGCTTCCCACCGGCGACGTCGTCGACGCGCTGGCGTCGGCGAACGTCGCCGGGGACCTGGCCACGGCCCGAGCCTGACCTATGCGGCTGCGGTGACGCGTTCGTCGCGTCGCATCGCGAGCTCCGCGTAGCGGCCGTCGCGTGCGAGAAGTTCATCGTGGCTGCCCAGTTCGACGATGCGGCCCCGGTCGAGCACCGCGATCGCGTCGGCCGCCCGCACCGTCGAGAGGCGGTGGGCGATGGTGATCGTGGTGCGTCCGCTGCGCGCGGCGTCGAGTGCCTGCTGAACGGCCCGTTCGGTCTCGTTGTCGAGCGCACTGGTCGCCTCGTCGAGCACGAGGATCCGCGGATCCCGCAACAGCGTCCGGGCGATCGCGAGGCGCTGCTTCTCACCACCGGAGAAGCGGTGCCCGCGGGCGCCGACGAGCGTGTCGTATCCGTCGGGGAGCGAGACGATCTGGTCGTGGATCTGCGCGGCGCGCGCGGCGTCCTCGATTTCCGCGTCGGTGGCGTCGGGCTTGGCGTAGCGCAGGTTCTCCCGCACGGTCGCGTGCAGCAGGTAGGTCTCCTGCGAGACGACACCGACGAGTGCGGCGACGTCGGAGAGCGGAAGGTCGCGCAGATCGACACCGTCGATCGTGACGCGGCCGGTCGTCGGGTCGTGGAGGCGAGCGACGAGCGAGCCGAGTGTGGTCTTGCCGGAACCGGTCTCGCCGACGAGGGCGATCTGCGCGCCGGCCGGTACGTCGAGATCGATGTGGTCGAGCGCGGGACGGTCGGAGCCCGGGTAGTACAGGCTCACGTCCTCGAAGCGCACCGCTCCGGCGACCCGGTCGAGGCCGAGCCGGACCGGCTCTGCGGGTTCGTCGATCTCCACGATCAGGTCCAGATATTCGAAGATCCGGCTGAACAGGGCCAGCGACGCGGTGACGGACACGCCCACGTCGAGCAGGCTCATGAGGGGGCGGAACAGCGCGGCCTGCAGGCCGGTGAACGCGACCAGGGTGCCGATGGTCATGCCGCCGGAGGTCGCGGGCAGGCCGGCCACGAGGTACAGCACCGCGGGGATCGCCGCGAACACGATGTTCATGGTGGCCATGCGCCACCGGCCCGACAGCTGCGCGTGGACCTCGAGGTCCGCGAGTTCGGCGGAGGTGTCCGCGAAGCGACGGGACATGGACGGTCCGGTGCCGAGCGTCTTGGACAGGAGCACACCGCTGATGGACAGGCCCTCTTCGATCTGGGTCTGCATGTCGGCGAGGCGGCGCTGCTGACGCGCGGTGACCTCGCGGCGCATGAGTGCGACCTTGCGGGTCAGCCAGATCGCGGGCGGCAGCACCACGAGCGAGAGCAGCGACAGGCGCCAGCTCAATACGGCCATCGCGACGGCGGTGCCGACGACGGTGGTGATGTTGGCGGCGATCGACGTGGCCGTGGAGGTCACGACGTTCTGCATTCCGCCGATGTCGTTGGTCAGCCGGGACTGGATCTCACCGCCGCGGGTGCGGGTGAAGAAACTCAGGGACTGACGCTGCAGGTGGGTGAAGACGCGGGTGCGCAGGCCGTGCATGATGCGCTGGCCCACGGTGGTGGAGATCCAGGTCTGGGCGACGCCGAGCACCGAGGAGGCGACGGTCACCGCGAGCATGCCGGCGACGACCCACAGCAGCAGCGACACGTTCTGTTCGGGGATGGCGTGGTCGATGGCCGCGCGGACGAGGAAGGGGCTGGCGAGGGAGATCACGGACGAGGTGACGATGAGCGCCACCACGAGTCCGATCTGCCAGCGGTAGGGGGCGAAGAGGGCACCGATACGGCGCAGGCTGACGGGTGAGTCCTGAAGCTGGCGTCGATCGAGGGGGTCGACCTTGCCCCGTCGTCCGGGGCCGGGACCGCCGCCCGGGGGGAGGTGCATCATGTACACCACCTCCTTCTGAGTCGATGTAACGTATTGAGGTTGCCTCACTAAGAGGTAAACGTCAAATGCGGTACTCTTCATTCCATGGCCGATTCACCCGCAACCTTGCGTGATCTGCTGATCACGGCCACCCGCACGCTGCGACGACGCTGGCACGAGACCCTCGAACCGTGGCATTTGTCACCTCATGAGCACCGCGCACTGCGCGTCGTCGGCGGCTCCGACGGATCCCCGCTGCGGCTCGGCGAGGTCGCCAAGGCGCTGCGGATCGTGCCGCGCTCGGCCACCGAGGTGATCGACCGGCTCGAGGCCCGCGGCCTCACCGAACGGATTCCCGATCCCGCCGACCGCCGCGCGGTGTGCGTGCAGCTGACCGACGCGGGACGCGACCTCGCCCGGCAACTCGAAGCGGCGCGCGACGCCGAGGCCGGCGAGTTCTTCGCCCCGCTCGACGACCACGACCGCGCCGAGCTCGCACGGATCCTGCGCAAGCTCGTCGAGTCCTGACGGAGTCCGCAGTTCCCGCAATCCGGATGGACAACAGCGCGCGGCCGTCTTCCCGATCGGCGGCTTGCGACGCCATGACGAGCGCCACATCCGGAATGGTTCGTTCGGAGGACGAGCACGGATCACAAACCTAGGTACCCTGCGATTGTTCGACGGCACATGGTCCCAGGAGGTTCGGCATGGTCGACTCACCCGAATCGGTTCGTCGCGGCTTCGGCCTGGTGACGGCGGCGCTCGCGATCACCACGCTGTCCGCCCTCCTGACGTCGCCGGTCGCCGGTGCGACACCGGGCGAAACCGGCCCCTGCCCCGAGCGTTTCGTGCTCGCGGTCGACGGCACGAAGAACCTCGATTCCTTCGACTCCCTGGATCCGGAGTCGCCGCTGGCGCTGATCTCGGAGCGCTACCGCCGGCCGGGCACGGTCGTCGAACACATCCGCTATCCCGCGGTGGTCGTGCCGGTGCCGGACTCCGGTTCCAGCAAGGGCTCGGACGGCATCGCATACGACGAGTCGAAGGCCATCGGCAAGAGCCGGTTGCGCGAGGCGATCACGCGGGAGCACGCGGCGTGCCCGAACTCGGAGCTCGTCGTGCTCGGTTACTCCCAGGGGGCCGCGGTCGCGGGCGATGTCCTGGCCGAGATCGCGCACGACGGTTCGGTTCCTCCGGACCGCATCCGGGGTGTGCTCTACGCGGATCCGCGCGACGAGAACGGCGTCGAGTCCCAGTTCCCCGGACAGGTGGCCCCGGGCATCACGCTCACGGGCGGACGCCACGATTTCGGTGACATCCGGGTGGACCGCGTCTGCCTCGCGGGCGATGCGGTGTGCGACGCCCGGACACCGGAGGACAGCGAGCACTGGCTCATCGAGGACCTCGCCGGATACCTGCTCCTGCACACCGAATATCCCGACTACGTGCGCTGACGCCCACATCGGCCGCACTGCCTACGATCGCCGCACTGCCTACATTCGACGCACGAGGGAACCGTCCCGGCGGCGGTCGTAGGTGATGCCGCACCTGTCGACGACCTGACCGAGCGTCACGTGGCAGCCCTCGCCGTCGGACGCCCGCGAGAAGCGGCCGTCGGGACGCACCCACACCCGAATCGCAGGCGCCGTCTCCGTGGAAGCGAGCAGGTACTCGTCGCAGCCGTCGGCGGCCACGGACACCCCGCGCACGGCACCCTGGGCAAACGCGAGTTCGATGAGGTCGTCGATCATGGCGTTAGGCTAGCCTAAACTAATCGACCGTGGGGGTGCTACGTCGATCGACGACAGATCGAGCCTCACAAGTTCGTGCACTAACTGTTGGTATCCTCGACGAGATGAGCTCCGACACCGCCGCTCCGTACACACCGACCCGCGCGGACGATCCCTTGGCGCTCGACCGTCAGGTGTGTTTCGCGCTCGCCGTGGCCAATCGCGCAGTGCTCGCGGTCTACCGGCCGATCCTCGAGCCGTTGGGACTGACCCATCCGCAGTATCTGGTGATGCTCGTCCTGTGGGAGCAGGCACCGCTGTCCGTCAAGGAGATCGGGCGCGTCCTGCAGCTCGACTCGCCCACCCTGTCGCCCCTGCTCAAGCGCCTGCAGGCGCTCGGGCTGATCACACGCACCCGCAGCACCGCCGACGAACGGCAGCTCGTCGTCGACCTCACCGACGAGGGTCGCGCGCTGCGGAGCCGCGCCGAGACCGTGCCCGGTACCGTCGTCGACACGCTCGGCGTGGACATCTCCGAACTCGAGGAGCTGCATGCCGTCCTGAGCCGCGTCAACGCGGCGGCATTGAAAGCCGGTGCGCTGCAACACAAGTGATGCCGCCTCGGTAGGCCGGGGCACAAACCCGCCGAACGCCCGGCCGCGCGCGCCCGGCTGCGCGCGGCCGTCCGGCGATTCGGTGCCTACGAGTCAGGCGGTGCGGAGCGCGACGGACGCCTCGCCCGTGTAGACGAGGAACGTCAGCGATTCCTGGAAGTACAGCTGCACGGTCTCGGCGTCGTGCGACAGATACCCGATGGACAGGTCCTGGCCGATCTGCAGGTCGAAGTCGCCGCCGCGGGTGCTGAGCACGAACGCGCCGTCGATCGCGGGAGCCCAGATGATGTCGCCGTCGATGAGCCGGCGGATCTGTTCCCGGATCGGGTAGCCGTGATCGGCCGTCTCGCTGACCTTCGTGAACTCGTCGGCGCCGAGCAGCACCGAGTACGGGCCGCCGACACCGGCGAGACGCAACTGCGACAAGGCCTGGCTGATCGCCTCGGGAATGTCGCGCGGATCCTCCGGCAGGTGCAGCGCCGGATTCGACGAACTCGCGCGGATCCCTTCGATCCCGGCCGCCGCGTAGCCCTCGAAGATCGCGCGGTCCTCCGCGAACGCGATCTTCTTCGCAGCCTCCTTCACCGGGTCCCAGTCGGAGTCCTGTGCGCCGCGCTCGACGTTGTCGATCTCCTCTCGGGACAGCGTGAACGGCACCCGTAGCTCGACGAGTGGCGCGACCCGGTGCCGCCGCGACTGCACACCCTCGGCGGGAGCGGCGATCGTCTCGGTGCGCCCCAGCCCGACCGCGGCGAAATCGGTGCCGTGCGGACCGGAGAAGTCCACGACCGTGCGGCCGGCGACGTGCCGCTTGAAGGTGCGGATCGCCTCCTCCTCGATCGACGCCCACGCGGCATCGGTGATCGGGGCGAGATCGCGGTAGAGGTTGTTCATCGCGTCGAACTCCTTCTGAGGGTGCCTATTCCGAGTGATCCGTCGCCCGGTGTCGTCGAACGCCCGTCGACGGGCTCCTCGCCCGCTTCGACGTTCACGACCCGGCGCGGTGCGGGAAGATCCTCCAGGAACTCGGCGGCCGGGCAGAAGAACAATCCACCGGTGACCGCCGTGGAGAAGTCGAGAATCCGATCGTGGTTGCCCGGCGGATCGCCGAGGAACATGTTGCGCAGCATCTGCTCGGTGACGTCCGGCGAGGCCGCGTATCCGATGAAATACGTGCCGAATTCGCCGCTGCCGATACTCCCGAACGCCATGTTGGCGCGCACGATCTGCCGTTCGTTGCCGTCCGCGTCGGTGACGTTGTTGAGTGCAACGTGCGAGTTCGACGGCTTGACGTCGTCGTCGAGCTCGATGTCGTCGAGTTTGGTCCGCCCGATCGCGCGTTCCTGCTCCTCGACCGTCAACGCATTCCACGACTCGAGGTCGTGCAGGTACTTCTGCACGATCACGTAGCTACCACCGGCGAACTCGGCGTCCTCGTCGCCGACGAGAGCTGCGGCGACCGCGTCGTCGTCCTCGGGGTTCTCGGTGCCGTCGACGAAACCGAGCAGGTCGCGACGATCGAAGTAGCGGAAGCCGTGCACCTCGTCGACGAAGGTCGCCACCGCGCGCAACCTGTCGTTGATCTTGGCGGCGAGCTCGAAGCACAGGTCCTGCGAGGAGGCCCGGATGTGGAAGAGCAGGTCGCCGGGAGTCGACGGGGCACGGTGTACTCCCCCGTCGAGTTCGACGAACTCGTGCAGCTCGGCCGGCCGCGGACCGTCGAACAGCCGGTCCCACAGGTGGGAGCCGATACCCACGACGCAGGACAGACCACCGTCGGGGATCCGGAATCCCACCGCGCGGCGCAGACCCGCAAGGTCTTCGAGCAGGTCACGGACGTCGGATTCACCACCCTCGTCGACGGTCGCGACGAGGAAGATCGCCGCCTCGGTGAGCGGCGTCAGGATCGGTTGCGCACGGGCCACAAGAGCACCGTAGAACACCGGGTCGGACAAATCCCGTCGCAACCCGCCGTTCGTATCACTCCGACGGCGCCACCGCTACCGCGACAGGGCGTCGCGGATCGCGGCGGCAGTACCGTCGAGCACGGTCCGGTTCGGACTGCGGGGTACACCGCGCAGACCGAACCCGTCACCGCGCCTGCGCG
The DNA here is from genome assembly GCF_048897285.1 of Rhodococcus sp. O3. Taxonomy (NCBI): domain Bacteria; kingdom Bacillati; phylum Actinomycetota; class Actinomycetes; order Mycobacteriales; family Nocardiaceae; genus Rhodococcus; species Rhodococcus sp. O3. The sequence goes on along the minus strand of NZ_JBMBTE010000002.1, from coordinate 110,190 downwards.
GAATGACGTGCAGGTGGACGTGGAAGACCTCCTGCCCCGCGGCGGCGCCGTCGGCCAGGAAGAGGTTCACGCCGTCGACGGGCAGGTCGCCGCAACGCAGCGCGGTGGCGATGCGCCGGCCCGCGTCGAAGACGCGCGCCCCGTCCTCGGGATCGAGTCCTCCCAGACCCGACACGTGACGCTTGGGAACGACCAGCAGATGTCCGGCCGTGAACGGCCGGATGTCCATGAACGCGATCACGTCCGGCTCGTCGAGCACGACGCTGACCGGCGCCTCACCTGCGACGATCGCACAGAAGACGCAGTCGGTCATTACCGCGAGCCCGCAACCGGTGGTGCCGGCAGGATCACGCGATGCCCCGCACCGGCACCGGACGGACGACGTCGAGCAGGCGCATCAGCTGCGCTTCGACCTCCGGACGGTCACGCACCGGGTCGTCGCTGTGCGCGAGGTACAGCATCGCTTCCTCGATCGCGGCGAGCAACAGGTGTGCCATCACGGGTGAGGGTTCCGACAGATCCCCGTTCTCGCGAGCGATCGCCCTCAGGGAATGCTGAATCCTGCGGATCGTCGTGTGGCGGTGGGTTTCGCGAACCTCCGCCCACCCGAGCACCGCCGGTGCCTCGATGAGCAGCAACCTGCGGGTCGCAGGAGCGTACACCGCATCCAGCGTCGCCAGGATTGCGCGAGAGAAACTGTCCCACTCGGACGTCTCGGGATCGTGCTTCCCCAGAGTGTCCTCGGCCTCGAGCTGGATGCGCTCGATGACACCCCGGAAGAGCTCGCGCTTGTTCGCGAAGTGGTGGTACAGAGCACCGCGGGTCACCCCTGCCTGCACCACGATCTCTTCGGTTGCGGCAGCGGCGTAGCCGTCCCGGAGGAAGATCTCCTGGGCGGCGTCGAGCAGCGCAGCACGCGTGCGCACTGCGTCTCGAATACGCCCGGAGTTCTCGTGCTTGTCGGACAATTTCTCTCCCCTGTCTTATCTGTTACCCGATCGAACGTCCCCCCCGGGCGTTGCGGCGCGTCGCGCTCAGAGAATCGGAGCCGGCGTGTACTTCGCCGCCTCCGGATACCTCGCGACGAGGTCGTTTACACTCTCGACCACGGACGCGACCTGTGCTTCGGCCGCCCCCACGAACGCGGAGCGGTCGGCGAGCGCGGCCTCGAGTGCCGCGCGGTCGAGCGGCAGCCGCTCGTCGGCGGCGAGGCGATCCAGCAAATCCGGTTCGCGCCCCTCCTCGCGCATCGCGAGCGCCACCGCCACCGCGTGTTCCTTGATGACCTCGTGGGCGGTCTCCCGCCCGACCCCGGCGCGCACCGCCGCCATCAGCACCTTCGTGGTGGCGAGGAACGGCAGGTACCGGTTGAGTTCCTTCTCGATCACCGCCGGGTAGGCACCGAACTCGGCGAGCACCGTCAGGAACGTCTCCATCTGGCCGTCGACGGCGAAGAACGCGTCGGGCAGCGCAACGCGGCGCACCACCGAGCAGAATACGTCGCCCTCGTTCCACTGGGCGCCGGCCAGTTCGGCGGCCATCGACGCGTAGCCGCGCAGCACCACCTGCAGACCGTTGACGCGCTCGCACGAACGCGTGTTCATCTTGTGCGGCATGGCGGAGGACCCGACCTGGCCGGGCTGGAAGCCCTCGGTGACCAGCTCGTGCCCGGCCATCAGCCGGATCGTGTGGGCCAGCGACGACGGACCGGCTCCGATCTGAACGAGCGCGGAGAGCACATCGTGGTCCAGCGACCGCGGGTACACCTGGCCGACGCTGGTGAAGACGTGCGAGAAGCCGAGGTGCTCGGCGACCTTCCGTTCGAGCTGCTCGAGCTTGCCTGCGTCCCCGTCGAGCAGGTCGAGCATGTCCTGGGCGGTGCCCATCGGGCCCTTGATGCCGCGCAGCGGGTAGCGGTCGATGAGCTCCCGCAGCCGCGTCAGCGCGATGAGCAGCTCGTCGGCGGCCGACGCGAATCGCTTGCCGAGGGTCGTGGCCTGCGCCGCGACGTTGTGGGAGCGGCCGGCCATGACCACGGTGGAGTACTCGGCGGCCCGCTCGGCGAGCCGCGCCGCGATCGCGACACCGTGCGCGTGCACGTGCTCGAGCGACCGCAGCACCTGCAGCTGCTCGACGTTCTCGGTGAGGTCGCGGCTGGTCATGCCCTTGTGCACGTGCTCGTGCCCGGCGAGCGCGTTGAACTCCTCGATGCGGGCCTTCACATCGTGCCGGGTGACGCGCTCGCGCGCGGCGATCGAGTCGAGGTCCACGTTCTCGAGGACCCGCTCGTAGTCGGCCAGAGCCTCGGCCGGAACGTCGATACCCAGCTCGGCCTGTGCCCGCAGCACCGCCAGCCACAGCTGCCGTTCGAGCACGATCTTGTGCTGCGGTGACCACAGTTCCCGAAGCTCGGGGCTGGCATAACGGGTGGCAAGGACGTTCGGGATCAGGCTCACAACCGCACAGTTTACGGGTCGGGACTCACCGGATCGGTGTCGGCAGGCGGCGCGACACTCCCGACGACGTCGAGCAGGAGCCCGCGGGCCAATCCGCGCGGATCGGGATCGAGCTCGCCGAGAGCACCCAGGACGGCTCCGTCGACTGCCGCCACGAGCCTGCGGATCTGCGTCGGATCGACGATGCGGCCGCAGCGTTCCAGCAGATCGGTGAGCAATTCGTCGACGATCCGCCGGGCATGCAGCTGGACGTCGCGCAGCTCGGTGTGACGCGCGGTCGCCACGCACCGCTCGTACCGGGAGATCAACTGCTCACGCTCGAGCTCGCCGACACCGCGGGGCCCCACCAGCAGGTCGATGATCAATTCGGCGGTCGACTCGAGGCTGCGGCGGCACGGGGTCACCTCCTCGACGCGGGCACGCATCTCTTCCAGTTCCCGGCACGAGTTGTGCTGGAACGCGCACACCACCAGCTCGTCGAGGGATTCGAAATAGTAGGTCGTGGATGCGAGCGGCAGGCCCGCCCGGTTCGCGACAGCGCGGTGACGGACGGCGTCGATACCGCCCTCGAGGATGAGCTCGGCTGCCGATTCGACGAGCGCCTGGCGGCGCCGCTCGCCTTTCGGTGTGGCAGCTGTCGTCACACTGTCATCGTGACAGTCCGGGCCGCTCCACCAGGGGAAAACGGCCGTAAGCACGACATCGCCCTAGGTGTGATGCCCGGGCACGGCGTGCCGTCAGGAGGGCTGCAGCCAGGTGCGCAAGCGCTCCAGCGCCTGCTCGATGTCGGCGGTCGCACCGGCGAACGACAACCGGACCGTCTCGTCGCCGCGGACGGTGTCGAAGTCGATTCCCGGAGCGAGCGCGACCCCGGTGTCGTGCAGCAGCCGCGAGCACCACGCGGTGGACGTCTCACCGGGTCGCAGCAGGTGCGCGATGTCCGCGTACACGTAGAACGCGCCGTCGGCGGGCGCGAGCTTCGTGATCCCCATCGCGGGCAGTCCCGCCAGCAGCAGATCCCGGTTCCGGGCGTAGCGCTCGACGTGCCCGTCCAGCTCGGCGCGGGCCTCGGCACCGAATGCCTCGGTCGCCGCGTACTGGGAGATCGCCGGAGGGCAGACCGTCATGTTCGAGGCGAGCCGTTGCAGCGCGCGCTGCAGTGACTGCGGCACCAGAATCCAGCCGAGTCGCCACCCGGTCATCGAGAAGTACTTCGACACCGATCCGACGACCACCGATTCGCGGGACGTCGCCCAGGCGGTCGACGTGGCCGGTGTGCCCGGGGTGGCGAACTCGATGCCGTGATAGATCTCGTCGGAGATCAGCAGGGCACCGTGGTCGTCGCACCAGCGGGCGAGCGCGGCCAGTTCCTCCGGCTCGATCATGGTGCCGGTCGGGTTGGCGGGGCTCGCGACGATCAGACCCGCAGGTGGGGTGTCGAGCGCCTCGAGCATCGCGACGGTCGGCTGGTAGCGGGTGTCCGGACCGCAGTCCAGCTCGACCACGTTGCAGCCGAGCGCCGCGAGCGTGTTGCGGTACGCCGGATACCCGGGCCGCGCGACGACGACGGTGTCACCGGGGTCGAACGCGGCGAGGAACAACAGCGTGAACGCACCCGACGATCCGGTGGTGACCACGACGTCGTCTGCGTCGACGTCGATGCCGTAGCGGTCGCGGTGGTAGGCGGCGATCGCCTCGCGCAGCGGCAGGATCCCGAAGGTCTCGGTGTAGCCGAGCAGTTCGTCGTCGATCGCACGGTGGGTCGCGCGCAGCACCGGTGCGGGCGCCGGCGTCGACGGCTGCCCGGCCGCCAGCGACAGGACGTCGCCGTGGGTGCGCTGACGTTCGGCCGCGGCCTTCCACACATCCATGACGTGGAAGGTCTCGATGTTCGATCGCCGGGATTCGTTTCGCACGGATCCGACGGTAGTACTCGCCGTCCGCCGACGGGAAACCGGTCAGACGGTGATGCGGCCCTCGACGGCGGCGAGCCCGATGTCGGTGCGGAAATGCCCACCGGGCAGCTTGATTCCGGCGAGCGTCGCGTAGGCGTGGTCGCGGGCCGCGCTGAGATCGGCGCCCACACCGACCACGCTGAGCACACGGCCACCGGCCGAGACGATCGCGCCGGACTCGTTGCGCTTGGTGCCGGCGTGCAGCACGCCCTCGGCGTCGGCGCCGGTGATGACGTCGCCGGTGCGGGGGCTGGCCGGGTAGAACTCGGCGGCCAGCACGACCGTCACGGCGGCGCCGTCGCGCCAGCGCAACGGCGGCAGGTCCACGAGGGTGCCGTTGGCGGTGGCGGCGAGCGCCTCACCGAGCGGGGACTCGAGCAGCGCGAGAACGGCCTGCGTCTCGGGGTCGCCGAAGCGGCAGTTGAATTCGACGACCGCGGGGCCGTCCTTACCGATCGCCAGACCGGCGTACAGCAGCCCGGAGAAGCCGCAGCCGCGGTTCACGAGTTCTGCGGCGACCGGCCGGACGACCTCCTCGACGATGACGTCGACGGTCCCGTCGGGCAGCCACGGCAGCGGGGTGTACGCGCCCATTCCGCCGGTGTTGGGTCCGGTGTCCCCGTCGCCGACGCGCTTGTGGTCCTGGGCCGGCAGCAGCGGAACGACGGTTTCACCGTCGACCAGGCAGAACAGCGAGACCTCGGGGCCGTCGAGGAACGATTCGAGCAGGACCGGGTGCCCGTTCTCGAGGATCTCGGCGGCGTGATCGCGCGCGGCGGCGCGATCGGTGGTGACGACCACGCCCTTGCCGGCGGCCAGTCCGTCGTCCTTGACGACCCAGGTCGGGCCGAAGCGATCCAGCGCCTCGTCGAGCACGCCGGGCGAATCGACGACCTCGCTGTGCGCGGTCCGCACACCCGCCGCGTTCATGACGTCCTTGGCGAACGCCTTCGATCCCTCGATGCGGGCGGCCGCGGCCGACGGGCCGAAGCATGCGATGCCCGCGGCACGCACCGCGTCGGCGACACCGAGCACCAGCGGGACCTCGGGGCCGATCACGACGAGGTCGACGTTCTGTTCCTTCGCGAGCGCGACGACCTGCTCGGCGGAGGCGGCGTCGACCGGGAACTGTTCGGCGACCTGCGCGATTCCGGCGTTGCCGGGTGCGGCGAGGACCGCGGTCACCCCCGGGTCGCGGGAAAGAGCCAGGACGAGAGCATGTTCACGGGCACCGGAGCCGATAACGAGTACGCGCACGCAGGACAGACTACGGGACTGCCCGGTGCCGCGGTTTCAGCCGGGCGGACCGTCGGATCCGCTCACCGAAAAGTCATCCGTCTACGGTTTATCCGTTGGCGGGTGTCCATCTCCTCAGCGGATACCTCGCCGCCTATCCTCCCCGACATGGCTTCCGTATTCAGCATGATCATCGCCGGCGACCTGCCGGGTCGCTTCGTCTGGCAGGACGACGACGTCGTCGCGTTCCTCACCATCAACCCGATCAACCCGGGCCACGTGCTCGTGGTCCCCCGCGAGGAGGTGGACCACTGGCAGAACGTCGACGACGAACTCTGGGCCAAGACGAACGGCGTCGCCCGCATCATCGGTCGTGCCGTGTGCGCGGCGTACGACTCCCCCCGCGCGGGCCTGCTCATCGCCGGACTCGAGGTTCCGCACCTGCACCTGCACGTGTTCCCCGCCTACGACCTGGGCGACTTCGACATCTCCCAGGCCGAGCGCGACCCGTCGCCGGAGTCGCTCGACGAGGCCCGCGACAAGATCCGCGCGGCGCTGCGGGAACTGGGCTACGGCGCCAACGTCCCGGACTGAGCGTCCCGAATCTCGGATTCGAGGTTGCTCGCCGGGTCCTGCGGCGTTCCGTGCGGGTCGGCCAGGAACTGCGCCAGGTGCACCCACGACGTGGTGCGCGCGGTGGGCCCGGTGAGCAGACCTAGGTGACTGCCGGGCGCGGTCGCGAACCGGACCGCCGCGTTCGGCAGGACACCGGTGATCGCTTCGACGGCCGGGACCGGCGCCAGGACGTCCTCGGTTCCGGCCAGCGCGAGCACCGGAACGGTGACCGCGGCGAGATCGATCGTGCGCTTCCCGAACCGCGCCTTCCCGGACGCGAGGTCGTTGGCGACGGTCAGGCGCATGCCCATCTCGTGGAACAACCGTCCCGGATAACCGAACATCCCGGCCTGGAACCGGTCGATCGATTCCATGCGGGCCAGCCGGTCGGCGTCGGCGATGTTCAGGGCGATGAACCACGGCCGCAACAGTTCCCGCTCGAGAGCGGTCGCGCGGTAGCCGATCTGCACGAGTGGTGCCGGGACACCGCCGAGGACGCGTGACACCCCGGCCAGGACAGGATCACCGACGTATCGTCCCGCGAGCCGCGCGGCCGCGAGCAGCGGGATCCGCGTGTAGTCGATCGGCGTGCCGAACGCGGCGATCGACCGGATCGGGAGCTCCGGGTGCGCGGCGGCGGTGAGCAGGCAGATGGTCCCGCCGAGGCTCCACGCGACGAGGTCGACCTCACGGTTGCCGCTCAGCTCGGAGACCCGGTGGATCGCTTCGGGCACGATGTCGTCGATCCACACCTCGAATCCGAGGTCGCGGTCGTCGACGTTCATCGGCCCGTAGTCGAGGACGTAGACGCTGCGGCCCAGATCGACGAGGTACTGCACCACGCTCTGGTCGGGCATCAGGTCGTAGCAGCTCGACGGCGCAGCGAGCGGGGTGACGAGCAGGACCGGGTCCCCGGCATCCTCCGGGCCGAATCGGCGCAGGGTGCGGTGCGGGCCGTCGCCGACGACCACCGACGGGGTGCGGTGCGGCGGCGCGATCCCGCCGCCCGCGAACAACGACCAGGTGTTGCGGGCCGCGCCGAACGCAGCGCCGGCCGCACCGCGTGCCATCTCGGTGATGCCCATGCTCGGTTTTCCTCCAGCGTGACGAGACCTGCTCTGCAGACACCGTAACGGAGAAAATTGCCGGGAAATTCAGTGCACCTGCCGCCGCGGCAACAGCACGCGGAACGTCGCGCCCCGGCCGACCTCGCTGTCGACGTCGACGGTGCCGCCGTGCGCGGTGACCAGCGCCGCGACGATCGACAGACCCAGACCGCTGCCGCCGGACGCGCGGGTCCGCGAGGTGTCGACGCGGTAGAAACGTTCGAACACCCGCTCCCGGTCCTCTTCGGCCAGTCCCGGTCCGGTGTCGGCGACCTCGAGCACGGCGTCGTCACCGACGGTGCCGACCCGCACGGTCACCGACGCATCGGCCGGGGTGTGCGTGAGCGCATTGGTGACGAGATTGTCGACGACCTGCCGCAGTCGCACCACGTCGCCGAGCACTTCGGGGGTGCCCGGCCCGTCGATGACCTCGAGCCCGATCGTGCGGTCCGGCGCAACTGCGCGGGCCCCGTGCACGGCGTCGGCGGCGAGGGCCAGCAGGTCCACGGACTTCCGCTCGAGGGGCCGCTGCGCGTCGAGACGGGCCAGCATGAGCAGGTCCTCGACGAGGACTCCCATGCGGCGCGATTCGTTCTCGATCCGGGTCATCAGCAGATCCGTGTCGCGGCTGGCCCCCTGCCGGTACAGCTCGGAGAATCCGCGGATCGTGGTCAGCGGGGTGCGCAGCTCGTGCCCCGCGTCGGCGACGAACCGGCGCATCTTCTCCTCCGAGCGGCGCGCCGACTCCTCGGACGCGGCGGTCGCCGCGAACGCCGACTGGATCTGCGCGAGCATCGAGTTCAGAGCCACGGACAATCGCCCCACCTCGGTGCGCGGATCCCGCTCCGGCACACGTTCGTGCAGGTCACCGCCCGCAATCGCGACCGCGGTGCGTTCCACCTCACGAAGCGGGCGCAGGCTGCGCCGGACCACGAAGTAGCCGGCGACGCCCAGCACGACCAGCACCACGGCGCCGATCCCGAGCTGCAGGACGACGAGCCGCCCGACCGTCTCGCCGGTCTCCTCCAGGCTCATCGCGACGGTGGTGGTGCCGCCGTCGGGGTTGGCGGCGGTCAGCACCCGCCACCGGGGGCCGGAGTCGCCGACGGACCCGACGGTCACCGGTTCCGGCGTGGGCCCGCCCGGCAGTGCCGGTGCCGCCGACCGATCGTTGATCGTGACCCGCACCGTGCCGTCCGGATTCAGGACCTGCACGTAGAACGGGCTCGGCGGCCGCTCCGGACCCACCACCGGAGGCGGCAGATCCGGACGGGGTCCGAGCGGCCTGGCCCAGCCGTACGCGGCGTCGTGCAGGTCGCGGTCGATCCGGCTCAGCAGCGACCCCTGCAGGGACGAGGTCACCGCGATCCCGGACGCCAGCAACCCGAGCCCCGACAGCACGAGCAGCGCGGCGACGAGGGTGAATCGCAGCGGCAGGGCGGGCAGGCGGCGCATCTACTTCGGCTCGCGCATCACGTATCCGACGCCACGCAGCGTGTGGATGAGCGGCCGGTCGCCGGTGTCGATCTTGCGCCGCAGGTAGGACACGTACGACTCGACGACCCCCACCTCGCCACCGAAGTCGTAGTTCCACACGTGGTCGAGGATGCGCGGTTTGCTGAGCACCGTGCCCGCGTTGATCATGAAGTACCGCAGCAGGGTGAACTCGGTGGGCGAGAGCGACACCGGCTGTCCGGCCTTCCACACCTCGTGGGTCTCGTCGTCGAGTTCGATGTCGGCGAAGGCGATTCGCGACGAACGGTCTTCCTCGGACACTTTCCCGGCGCGGCGCAGGATCGTACGCACCCGCGCGATGACCTCCTCGAGGCTGAACGGCTTGGTGACGTAGTCGTCCGCACCGAGCGTCAGGCCCGACACCTTGTCCTCGACGGAGTCCTTCGCGGTGAGGTACAGCACGGGAGCGTCGACGCCGTCGGCGCGCAGACGACGCAACATCCCGAACCCGTCCATGCCGGGCATCATCACGTCGAGGATCACCGCGTCCGGGCGGAAGGAGCGGGCCCGGTCGAGGCCCTCGGTGCCGTTGGACGCGGTCGCGACCTCGAACCCTTGGAATTTCAGGCTCACCGCCAGCAGCTCGACGATGTTCGGCTCGTCGTCGACGATCAGGATTCGCGCTTCGGGAACGGTCACGCCACCCATTGTCTCGGAGGCGGCTGTCCGGTCGCTGACTACTTCCTGTGAGAACGCTGGCAGTGCAGAGCAGAGTCGGGTAGCCGGCGACAGGCGCGCCTCACACACCTGTCGGACCCCGGTGTTAACAATGGGGACATGTCGTGCTCCGCCTGCCTCGCCGAACTGGACCACTGCCACGGAACTCTCGTTGTGCATGCCATTGTCGAGATCGAATGCACCGACCCCGACTGCACCGATCTCGCGTCGGTCCGCCACAGCCTGATCATCGACTGCTCGGAACTGTCCGGCGGCTGCGGCTGCACCGAGCTGCGGGTGTCCGCGACGGCGCTGCGGGCGTCCTGACCTCGGGCCGCCGCGAGAAAAGTTCGCTAGACTACAGACCGTCGATCGACACCCGGACGAGCGCACCGTACCCGGCCAGCGACAAGACGGTGCAGTGGAGCTCGTCATGGCATGGATCGTTCTCGTCTTTTCCGGTGTCCTCGAAGCGGTGTGGGCCACCGCGCTCAGCCGTTCGGCCGGATTCACCCGCCTCGGACCGTCCGTCCTCTTCGTCGTCGCCCTGCTGGTCAGCATGGCCGGCCTCGCGTACGCGATGCGCACGCTGCCGGTCGGCACGTCGTACGCGGTGTGGGTCGGGATCGGCGCGGCGCTCACCGTCGGATTCGCGATGGTCACCGGCGGAGAGACCGTCTCGGTGGCCAAAATCCTCCTCATCCTCGGAATCGTCGGGTGTGTCATCGGATTGAAGGCGCTTCACTAGACCGTTTTCTCGTGTGTCCTGTGGTTACAGTGAACCCATGAATCTGGCGTCCGCGATCGCATTCCCGCTCCGGGTCGGCCTGACCGCGGCGGACACCGCGCTCGGGATCGCGGAGTCCGTCATCGGCACGGTCCGCGTGGCCGTCTCCCCCGCGACCTACGACACGCTCGGCGCGGTCGGTCTCACCGATACCCGCGGAACCCTGGGACTGTTGCAGCAGGTGTCCGAGCTCGCGTCCGACAACCGCCCGCTCGGGCACGCGTTGCGACCGGGTGGCCCGCTCGACCGGTTGCTCGCCCCCGGCGGCGCCGTCGACCGGCTCACCGCACCCGATGGCATCCTCGAGAGACTGCTCGTGCCGGGAGGAGCCCTCGACCGGATCACCGCACCCGGCGGCCCGCTGGATCGGGTCCTGGCCGACGACGGCGCCCTCGACCGCCTGCTCTCCGAGGGTGGCCTGCTCGATCGGCTCACCGCACCCGACGGCCCGCTCGAGCGACTGCTGGCCCGCGACGGCGCCGTCGAACGGCTGACCGCCCCCGGCGGCATCGTCGACACCGCGATCAAACCCGGCGGTGTCGTGGAACGCGCGCTCGCGGAGGGCGGTGTCCTCGACGTCCTGCTGTCCGAACGCGGCGCGCTCGAACGACTGCTCGCCGAGGGTGGCCCGCTCGACCAGATCGTGTCGCTGTCCGAGACCCTCGCGCAGCTGACCCCGGGCATCCAGCAGATGCACCTGAGCATCGACCTGCTGCAGGAAACGGTGGAACTGCTGCGCGGTGCCGTGGGACCGCTCGGCGATCTCGCGGGCAAGCTGCCGGGCCGCTGGCTGCGCAGCGGTGGCGCCACCGGAAAGGGCGAACTGCCACCACCCGGCTGACGTACGACGCAGCCGCAGAGCGAAAAGACATCCGCACACGTCCAGGCCGTGTGCGGATGTCTTTTTGGAGCGCGAATCGGCACCCCGGCCGATCGTGGAGCCCCCTGTCGGGATTGAACCGACGACCTTTCGCTTACAAGGCGAGTGCTCTACCACTGAGCTAAGGAGGCAGTGAAGCGCGCTCATCATATAGGCATCACAGCCCCCTCGCGCCACCGGCCGGTTTGGTTACGGTGGGGTGCATGGTTTCCCCGGCGACGATCCTGGTTCCCATCCCCGGGGGCACGCGATGGTGAACGTGCTGAGCGCGATGCTCGGAAAACTCGTGCTGGATCGGCGGGCGACCGTCGACGCGGTCACCGAGGCTCCGGCGCCGCTGCAGCCGATCGATCTGACCGACGACGCGACGGTCGCCGAAGCCCTCGACGTCGCGGTGCGGGTCGGCGAAGTGCTCCTCGCCTCCGGCACCGGCGCGATCGATACCTCGGACCAGGTGCAGTTCGTCGCGGCGACCTACGGGCTGGCGCGCTGCGACGTGGACGTGACCTACAACTCGATCGTGCTGTCGGCGCATCGGGGCCCGACGATGCCGCCGGCGAGCACGATGCGGATCGTGCACTACCGGTCGATGGACTTCACCCGGCTCGCGGCGGTGGACCGGCTGACCCGCCGGATCAGGCGGGACGCGATCTCCCCGGCCCAGGCCCGAGAGGAACTGCTCGCGATCACGTCGGCTCCGCACCCCTACAACCGGTGGGTCGCGACCTTCGCCTGGTCGGCGATGGCGGCGTCGATCGGGATACTGCTCGGCGGTGGCCTCTTGGTCGCGGCCGTCGCGTTCGTGTCGACGCTGGTGATCGACCGGATGAACCGGTTCCTCAACGGACTCGGCCTGCCGTTCTTCTTCCAGCACCTGGTCGGCGGCATCATCGCGACCGCGCCGGCGATCACGCTGTACGCGTTCCGAGAACCGCTGGGGGTCTCGGTGTCGCCGGGACTGATCATCGCGGCCGGGGTGACGGTGCTGCTGTCGGGCCTGTCGCTGGTCGGTTCGGTGCAGGACGCGATCACGGGCGCGCCCATCACGGCATCGGCCCGCTTCTTCGAGCTGGTCATGATGACCGGCGGGATCATCGCGGGCGTGGCGACGACACTGCGGGTCGCCGTCCTGCTGGGCGCGGAACTGCCGGTCATCTCCTACGTCGCGCAGACGGGTCTGACACAGTTGCCGACGCAGTTCGCGGCCGGTGCCGCCGCGTCGCTGTTCTTCGCCCTGGCCTGTTACGCCGAGCGGCGCGCACTGACGGCAGCGGCCCTGGGCGGCGCGGCCGGTGCCCTGGTGTACCAGCTGGCCCTGGGGCTGAGCGTCGGCCCGATCATCGCGTCGGCGACCGCGGCGACGGTGGTCGGCTTCGCCGGTGGCCTGATGGCCCGCCGCGCCTACACTCCGCCGCTCGTCGTCGCGGTCGCCGGAATCACACCGCTGCTACCGGGCCTGGCGCTGTACCGCGGTCTGTACGCGATCCTGCAGTCGGAACTGCTGGTCGGGTTGACCGCCCTGTTTGCCGCGTTCGGGATCGGCTGCGGACTCGCGGCCGGCGTCACACTCGGCGAGTGGATGGCCCGGACCGCGCGCTACCCGCGCAGCATGCGCCGATCGGGTGCGCTGCGCCGGCCGTCGCTGCGCCGGACCAGGGCGCGGCGGACGCGGAGCTACGAGAGCCCGGAAACGACGAAAGTCACGCCGCGCTTCGGTCGCTTGCGGCGTGACTTCCGGAAAGGCTGAGGGTCAGGAGTTGGCCTGACGAGCCTTTTCGTCGGCCTCCATGGCGTCGCGCAGGCTCTTCGGACGCATGTCGGTCCAGTTCTGCTCGACGTACTCGACGCATGCAGCGCGCGATTCCTCGCCGAACACGACCCGCCATCCCTGGGGGACCTCAGCGAAGGTCGGCCACAGCGAGTACTGCTCCTCGTCGTTCACGAGGACGTAAAAGCGGCCGTCTTCGTCATCAAATGGATTCGTGCTCATCTCGCCTCACTTGTTGCGTAGGTGTGCTGGTCGGGAATCCTACCAAGGAGCGAGAGCTCCCCATGGCCGCCTGCCAGGTTCGCCCCGCGCCGTTCCAGCACTGCACCGAGGATCTCACCTGCCCGGATCGCCGTATTCGACAGCAGCGACGCGGTGATGCCGTGGGTCTTCTCTGTACCGCCCTGCAGATAGATTCCGCCGTCGATGTCGTCGGGTGTGGGCAGCCGGTAGTCGCGGCCGACGTCGCGCAGCGGCGTCTCGGCGGGCGCGAGGTCGCCGAGCAGCGGGGTCAGCGGCGCCGGGGTGAATCCGGTGGCGAGGACGACGGCGTCGCACATGAGCGTGTGGTCGAGGCCGTCGAGTCCACTGTGCACCTGCACCTCGATCCCGGTCGCCGTCTCCTCGACACCGGTGATCTCCGAGGCCCGGCGCATGAACAGCCGCCGCTTGCCCGAGACGCGCTCGCGGTATTCGGTCGCGTAGATCTCGGCGATCAGGTCGGGATCGACGACCGAGTAGTTGGTGCCGCGGTGCAGCTCGAGCAGGCGAGCGCGTTCCTCGTGGGGCGCGCTGTGGAGTTCGTCGACGGTGCTCGGATCGAAGATGCGGTTCGCGTAGGGGCTGTCGTCGGCGGGGCTGTATCCGAAACGGTTGAAGACGTTGTGTACTTCGGCGTCGGGGTAGTTGCGATGGAGGTACTGCACGACCTCGGCGGCGGACTGCCCGGCACCGACGACGACGAACCGCTGATGCACCGGCGCCGGCATCTCGGCGAGGTGGAAAAGGAACTGGTGGTTGTGGAAGCAGCGCGCGGATTCGTTGGCCCACTCGGGAATCCGGGCACGAAGGCCGATGCCCAGTACCACGTTGCGGGCGTAGACGACCTCGCCTTCGGCGGTGCGGACCGCGAACAGTTCCGCCTTGCCGGTGCCGTCGCGCACGGCGTCGACGCCGGTGACCTCGGTGCCGTAGCGGACGTCGGCATCGACCCGTCCGGCCGCCCACTGCAGGTAGTCCTGGAACTCGTGGCGGGTGGGGAAGAAGGTCTGGTGATTGACGAAGTCGACGAGGCGGCCGCACGCGTGAAGGTAGGAGAAGAAGCTGTAGCTACTGGTCGGATTCCGGAAGGTGACCAGGTCCTTGGGGAAGGCGATCTGCATCGTGGCTCCCTCGAGGAGCATCCCCGGGTGCCAGGAGAACGACGGTTGCTTCTCGAAGAATCGCGCCCGGACCGGCGCATCCGACTCGGCTGCGTTGTGTTCTTCGATCGCGATGCTCAACGCCAGATTGGCGGGCCCGAATCCGATACCGACGATGTCGAGGACGTTGTCCGGCGGGAAGTCCGGCACCTCCGAAGCCTCGGAGGGCGCGCTGTATCGATCGGTCATCACTCATCTTTCGTGCTCGGGGGCCACAGCCGCAGGCGGATTCGATCGACTCGGAAAAGATAGCTCAGGCTATCCTTTGTTCGGTGAGCCTACCAATACTTGTGTCGCTAGTGGTGACCTCCGATCGGCAACCGGATTCCCAGGGCGAAAGTCCCGAAACAAGTTGAGCGCGGCGGGATCACGTTCGATCCCACCGCGCTCGTCGGTCGCGAGTTCGGGGCCTCAGCCGGCCAGGAAGTCCAGTACCACCTTGTTCACCGACTCGGGCTGCTCGAGGTACCCGTAGTGACCGGCGTCGGGAATCTCCTCGTAGAGGGCGTTCGGGATCGCGTCGGCGACCTCCTTCGACAGGTACGCCGGAATCATCCTGTCGTCGGCGAATCCGACCGCGAGGCACGGCACCGTGATCGCCCGGTAGGCGGCGCGTCGATCGAACTCGCGGTCCATCGAAAGCTGTGCCCGCACGCCCGGCGAGGTCTTGCCGCCGGTGAACTCGAACACGTCGAGCCAGTCGCGCGCGGCATTCGCGTCCACGAGCGACGCCGGGGACAGGTTCATCACAGCGGTGACCGCGGCCCGGTACTTCGGCGGCAGCTCGACGCCGTTGTCGTACAACTGACGTTCACCCTCGGTCAGCGTGAGCTGGAACTGGTCCATCCGCGCGTGACCGGCCAGGAAGACCGCCTTGCGCACCAGCTCCGGCCGGGCCAGCGCGAGTTCCTGCGCGACGCGGGCGCCCATCGACGTCCCGACGACATGGGCAGGTCCGCCGAGCAGTTCGATCAGGCCCGCGGTGTCGGCGACGAGATCGTCGATCGTCATTCCGCCGAGGCTCTCCCCCGACGGAGCGATCCCGCGATTGTCGAACGTGGCCACGCGGTAGCCCGCCTTGACCAGCGCCGGCACCTGATGCAGGTCCCACACGCGGCCGGGGCTCCCCGTCCCCATGATGAGTACAACGAGGTCGCCGGTCCCTTTGACCTGGTAGTTCAGCGGGATGCCGTTGATCGTCGCTATGGGCATGAAGACCTTCCTCGAAAACGTCGCTGCGTGTCGGCCTCGCCGGGACGAGCGCACGGGCCGCGTCCACCGTACCGCGCGGCACGGCCCACCCGACGGCCCGCAGGAACGCGGCGAGCGCACAGCCGCAGGGCAGTGCGGAGCCGGCCCCTTATCGATACAGACCTCACCCCGGCACGCAGTGCCCCGGTCGCGGCTGGCGTGGGCATGTCCGGTTCTCCTAGAGTCGAACTACGAATGGCCTGCTCGAGCCGAGCAGCACTCCCGGGAGGAAACATCATGGCCGCCGACGTGACCACCGACAACGACATCGCCGACGAAGACCTCGAGCCCGTAGCCGAACAGACTGCCCGCCAGGCGCAGCGCGTCGTCGCGGCCTATGCCGAGGACGCCGACGAGTGCCGCATGCTGCTCTCGATGCTCGGCATCGGACCGACCGACAAGTCCGCCTGACCGTCCGCTCCGACAGCCGCTCAGCCAGAGAAGAGGACGCCCCGTGCCCGCAGCCGATTCGCCGACCCTCACCGAATCCGACTTCGTTGTGGTCGCCAATCGGCTGCCCGTCGACCTCGAACGCCTTCCGGACGGCACGACCCGATGGAAGCGCAGCCCCGGCGGACTCGTCACCGCGCTCGAGCCGATCCTGCGCACCCACCGCGGTGCGTGGGTCGGCTGGGCCGGTGTCGCCGATGCCGACCTGGATCCGATCGTCGACGACGACCTGGTGATGCACCCTGTTCCCCTCAGCGCCCAGGAGATCGCCGACTACTACGAGGGTTTCTCGAACGCCACGTTGTGGCCGCTGTACCACGACGTCATCGTCCGTCCCGAATACCACCGCGAATGGTGGAACGCCTACGTCGAGGTCAACCGCCGGTTCGCGGAAGCGGCGGCGAAGGCTGCCGCGGAAGGTGCGACCGTCTGGATCCAGGATTACCAGCTCCAGCTCGTACCGAAGATGCTGCGGATGCTGCGCCCGGATCTGACGATCGGCTTCTTCCTTCACATTCCGTTCCCGCCCGTCGAGCTGTTCATGCAGATGCCGTGGCGCACCGAGATCGTCGACGGACTGCTCGGCGCCGATCTGATCGGCTTCCACCTGCCCGGCGGAGCCCAGAACTTCCTGTACCTCGCCCGGCGACTGGCCGGGCACCAGACCTCCCGCGGCAACGTCGGTGTCCGGTCGAAGCTCGGTGTCGTCCAGGTCGGGTTCCGCACCGTCCGGGTCGGCGCGTTCCCGATCTCCATCGCGTCCGGTGACCTCGACGAACAGTCCCGCCGAAAGTCGATTCGCGACCGCGCCAAGCAGATCCGCAAGGAACTCGGCAATCCGAAGCGCATCATGCTCGGCGTCGACCGGCTCGATTACACCAAGGGCATCGACGTCCGGCTCGACGCGCTGCACGAACTGATCGCGGAGGGTCGCGTCGACCCGTCCGAGACGGTCATGGTCCAGCTCGCGACCCCGAGCCGGGAACGGGTCGAGTCCTACATCCACATGCGCGGCGAGATCGAGAAGATGGTCAGCCGCATCAACGGCGAGTACGCCGAGGTCGGCCGGCCGGTGGTGCACTACATCCACCGCCCGGTCCCCCGCGACGAGCTCATCGCGTTCTTCGTCGCCGCCGACGTGATGCTCGTGACTCCCCTGCGCGACGGGATGAACCTCGTCGCGAAGGAGTACGTGGCCTGCCGCAGCGACCTCGGCGGCGCCCTGGTTCTGAGCGAATTCACCGGCGCCGCAGCAGAATTGCGACAGGCTTTCCTGTGCAACCCGCACGATCTGGAGAACGTGAAGGACCAGATGGAGGCCGCGCTGTCACAGTCCCGCGAGGACGGACGGCGGCACATGCGGGCACTGCGGCGGCAGGTCCTCACGCACGACGTGGACCGCTGGGCCCGCGCGTTCCTCGACGCGCTCGCGCACGGCGGCGCGGCAGGTCCCGCATTGATCGCCCCCGCGGAGGCCGGCGAACCGGTGTGACCCGGCCGCCCGCCTCCGGCGGTTCGACGGCACGTGCCTCGATCAGATCGGCCCCAGCCGGCTCACCAGCCAGCGACCGTCCTCGTTCTCCAGCTCGACCCGGACCCGGCTGGCGCTGCTGACGGCCTCCGGGAACTCCGAGTTGGTACTGATCGTGTTGACGAACAACATCGCCACGGCGTGGTCGGCCTCGGCCGAGACGATCGACGACGACTGCACGACGGCCTGAACGCTGATCGACTTCTCCTTGGCGCCCGGGACGATCACGTTGTTCATCAGGTTCAGATATTCCTCGCGGAAGTCGCCGGTCAGCCCCTCCGCGGCGGCCGCGACCTGCTCGTCGACCTTGTCGTAGCTGTACGCGAGCACGGCGACGGCCTGCTCCTCGGCGGCCTTCACCGCGTCGGTGCGTGCCGCCTCGGCGGCGTTGTCCTGGATCTTGCCGTAGGCCAGCCAGCCGACGACCGCGGCCAGCACGACGGCGACGGCCACGAGTGCAGCGGCCAGCCCCCGCGGCGCCCCCTTCTTTCCGGTGGGAGCCACGGCATCACCGCCGGAGGTCGCCTCCGCCGTGTCACTGCCGGAGGTGGTCTCCCTGCTCTTCTCGAGGACGACGGCCTCGTCGCTGCCCCCGTTCTTGTCAGTCCTGATCTCGTCGGTCCCGTTCTGGTCGGTCCGGTTCTCGTCGCTCACGGTACGAACTCCACCTTCGATGCCAACAGCCGTCCGCCCTCGTCGCAGATCGTGACGCGCAACCGGAAGTCACGCGGCGAGGGTTCGGGCTGGCCGGCGTTGGACACCATCATGCGCGAAGCGACCAGCGACGACGTGCACGCGCCGTCCTCGGTCTGGATGCCCGCCTCGATCACTTCCCCGTTGGTGTCGACTCCGGCCTTCTGCACGACCTCCACGAACGGGCCTTCGCGGCCTTCGAATTCGGCCTTGAAATCGCCGGTGGCGCCCTCGAGCAGTCGCTGGACGTCGGCGTCGGCGGTGTCGCTGTGGATCGTGGTCAGGTTCAGCACCGTCTGCCGCGCGGCCTGCAGGTACGCCTGGCGTCGTTCGTCGCGCTCGTTGCTCGACTGCCGGTCGATCAGCAGCCAGACCCCGGTCGCGATCAGGGCGACGATCAGGACTGCCGCGCCGATCGAGACGGGCCGGGTCCAAGTTCGGCCCGCCGACGTGCCTTCGGATGTCGTGTTCTCGTCCGTCATCAGCCCTGCTGTGCCTTCATGTACGCCTCCAAACTCGTGTCTGCCCCCGTGTCCGTGTGGCGGTAGACCGTGCCGTCCGGACCAATGTACGTGCCGGTTGCCGGATCGATTCGGCGCGCGGTCACACCCGCCGGTGCGGCAGCGCCCGAACCTTCGGAGTACGACGCGGGCTGGGGGACGTCGTTCGCGGATGCCACCGGCGTCGGCGGGCCGGTCCACGGGTTGTCGGTGTACTCGGGCTGGTAGCCGGTCCGGCACATTTCCGGTGTCGGAGCACGACGGCCCGGGAACTCCATGCAGGGAACGTTGCGGGCACCGCGCACCGTGTTCGGATCCGATTGCGGCAGTTTGCAGAACAGGTCACCGGGCGAGTCGATCAGGGACTCGTCGGCGGGACTGCGCCACTGGTCCGCCGGAAGGAATCCGGCCAGGCACGGCGGCGGATCGTGCAACTGGAGGTGGAAGTCGACGACCGCGCCGTCCTCGGCCGGTCCGCTGCCGGCCGCGGTGATCAGGGCCGTGGTCATCGGCGGGTACAGCACCAGGATCTGTTCGATGCCGGCGTTGTAGACGACGCCGACCTCACCGACACTGACGAGGTTCGCGAGCAGCAGCGGCAGTGTGGGTTTGAGGTCCTGCAGCAGTTGTTCGGCTTCGACGGCCGCGCCGGGGCCCTTATCGAGCAGCGCCCGCAGATCCGGGTCGCTGACGCGGAGCCGGTCGGTGAAGGTCACCATGTCCCGCGTCCAGGAACGGATCGCGTCGCTGCTGACGACCTGGGTGTCGAGCAGCGGGCCGAGTTCGTCGAGCAGTTGCTTCGTGGGAGCGCTGTTGGCGTTGGCCTCCTGCACGAACAGCCGGGTCGAGTCGATCAGCCGCTGCAGGTCGGGTCCGGATCCGTTGAACGCGTTGAACGCCTCGTCCACGACGGTCTGCAGGCGCGTGTCGCTGATGCTCGCGAGCAGCACGTCCGCCTGGTCGAGCAGTGCCCCGACCTCCTGCGGCACGCTCGCTCGATCGACGGGGATCACGTCACCGTCCGCGAGATGCGCGTCGTCCGACGCATTCTCGTGCGGAACCAGGTCGATGTACTGCTCGCCGACCGCCGACACGCTGCGCACCGTGACGTCGACGTCGGCCGGGATCTTGTAGTCGCTGTCGATCGACATCTCGGCCTCGACCCCGGTAGGGGTGAGCGAAACGGACTCGACCACACCGACATTCGTTCCCCGATAGCTGACGTTCGAATGCCGGTACAGGCCACCGGTCGACGGCAGTTCCGCGGTGACCGTGTAGCGGCCGACCCCGAGAAGCTGCGGCAGCCGGACGTACTGCGCCGACATGACGACCAATCCGATCACCGTGAGGATCGCGAAGATCACCAACTGGATGCGGACGAACTTCGAGAGCATCATGGCGCGGGCACCCCCAGCTGCGGCAGTTCGGGGATCGTGAACTCGCCGAGCCCCGGCACGGTCACGGTCGCCGGGCCGGGCCCGGTCCGCGGAGCCGGCGGCTGCAGCGGGGCCAGGAACGGGTCGGCGGCCTGCCCCGCGAGTCCGGCGTCCTGCCCCAGGATGCCTTCGGGACCGGCGAGCCGGCCGGCGAGCGGGGTTCCGGTCAGGAAGTTCAGGTCGAGACGATCCAGGGTCAGGTCGATGGTCATGGCGAGGTTCGCGTAGTCGCCTCGGATGATGTTGTTGATACCGGCCTGCGGGAACGGATAGGTGAGCAGCACACCGAGCACCTGGGTGAGCGAGTTGCCCGAATCCGCGAGTGCCCGCAGGGTCGGGGTCAGCGCCTGCAGGTTCGTGTCCAGGTCTTCCCCGGCGTTCTCGACGAGCCTGCTTGCAACGGAACTCAACTCACCGAGCGAAGTCAGCGCCGCGGTCAGATTCCCGCGCTGATCGGAGAGCACCTCGATCGCCGCCGGCAATTCGTCGAGGGCGCGTTCGAGGGTGTCGGTCTGGTCGTTGACCGTCGACGCCAACCGGTCCATGCCCTCCATCGCGGAGATGATGTCGGTGCGCTGCCGGTCGAGGGTGCCGACGAGCTCGTCGAGCCGCGGCATCAGGTCGCGGAGCGAATCCTCACGTCCGACGAGCGCGGCGTTCAGTTCGGTGGTGATGTCGTTGATCTGGGCGAGTCCGCCGCCGTTGAGCACCACCGACAGCGACGACAGCGTCTGCTCGGTCGTCGGGTAGGCACCGGCGCGTTCGAGCGGGATGACGTCGCCGTCCTCGAGCCGGCCCTGCGGCGGCTCGTCGGTCGGCTCGGCCAGTTCCAGGTGCTGCGATCCGAGCAGGCTGGTCTGCCCGATGCGGGCGGTGGCGTTCGCGGGCAGTTCGACGTCCCCGTCGAGGGCTACCGTCACCAGCGCATGCCAGTCCACGACCTCGATGTTCGCGATGCTCCCGACGGTGACGTCGTCGACACGCACCGGCGAGTTCTGGGACAGGGTCGTGACGTTCGGCATCTCGATCTGCACCTGATACGCGCCGTCCCCGCGACCGGCGGTACCCGGCATCGGGACCGAGTTCAGCCCGTTCCATTCGCAGGCCGACAGGGTCATCGCGGCGATCATCAGGGTGGTGACGGCGGCGAGCCGCCTCGAAGATACGGCTGTGAGCCGCCCGGTGCGCGTGGTCATCGGCCTCCTCCCGGCTGCAGCAGCGAGCCCAGGTCGCCGGGCACCTCGATGCTCGGCAGTCCGGACAGCAGTCCGTCGACCGGGCTCGGTGCGGGCGCTTCCTCGGGGGCGATGCCGCGTCCGGCCGTGGCCTCTTCGAGCCACGATTCGGTGTAGTGGAGCTGGTCCGGGAACGCCTGCACGCCGGCGATCGGGTTGATCAGGTACGGCAGGTAGTTGCTCGACAGCGATGCGAGCACGGGCCCGAGTTGCTGTCGGCACAGTTCCTCGCTGCGCTCCGAGGTCGCGTTGGCCGCCGCACCCACCGACCCGCACATCCATTCGATCGGGTTGCGGCCGTTGCTGATCGAGAGGGCACCCGTGAGCGAACCCTGGGCCGGCTTGTAGATGTTGTAGAAGTTCGACAGCGCCGTCGGACCGGAGTGCAGGACCCGTTCGATCTCGGGCCGTTTGCGGGCGAGGACCTCGGTGGCGTCGGCGAGGCGCTCGACGGATTCGGTGAGTCCGTCACGGTTGTCCTGGACGAACCGCTGCACGTCGCCGACCGCGATGTTCAGGTCGGTGAGCGAGGTTCCGAGCTGGTCGGAGCTCGCGGCGAGTACGTCGGACACGGATGCGAGGCGGCCGCCGAACTGCACGATCTGCTCGTCGCTCTTGGACAGCACGGAGACGAATGCCTGCAGGTTGCGGACGGTGGAGAACAGGTCGGTGCGGCCGTCGGACAGGGTCCGCATCGTCTCCGACAGCTCCCGCAGCGCCTCGCGCACGGTGGTGCCGTTGCCCTCCAGATTCTCGGCGGCGGTGTCGATGAACCGGCCGAGCGAGCCCTGCGGGTCGAGATCCTCCGGCCCGAGTGCCTCGGTCAACCGCATCAGTTCGGTCTTGATCTCGTCCCACTCGACGGGAGAGGCCGTGCGCGACAACGGAATCGTGGCCTCGTCGGCGATCGTCTCCCCACCGGAGTACACGGGGGTGAGCTGAATGAACCGTGCCGAGACGAGGCTCTGCGCGATGATCACGGCCTGGGCGTCGGCGGGGACGTCGACCGAGTCGTCGACCTGCATCGTGACCCGGGACATGTCGGCGCCCGGTTCGATGGAGGTGATGCGCCCGACCGGCACGCCGAGGACCCGAACGTCGTCGCCTTCGTACAGCCCTGTGGTGGACACGAATTCGGCGTGAATCGTGCGCTTGCCCCAGCCCGGCAGCACGAACGCGGCGACACCGGCGATCAGGGCCGCGGCGACCGCGGCGGCGACCGCGGGCACCAGCCACTTCGGCCGGCCCGGCTTCTTCCCGTTCTCGATGGTCGTGTCGCTCATTCGCCATCCTTCTTGATCGACGGCGGGTTGTCCGGAATCACGTCCTCCAGGTCCTCCTGCAGGAGTTCGGGCGCGACGATCCCGTCGACGACCGCCTTCCACCACGGTGCGGGCAGGATGTTCGAGACGTACGCGTTGAAGAACGGTCCGCTGGCGACGGATTCGCCGAGGGAACTGATGTAGGGGCCGAGTCCGTCGAGCGCTTCGGCGATGTTGTCCTTGTTCGCCTGCAGATTCGCGGTGACCGCGTTCAGCGTCTCGAGCGTCGGCGCCATCTGTGCCTGGTTGTCCTGGACCAGACCGGTCAGCTGCCGCGACACCGCCGAGACGTTCGCGATGAGCTCGGTGATGGCGTCGCGACGCAGGCTCAGTTCGCCGAACAGATCGTTGGCGTCGAGGATCAGTTCGTTGATGCGGTCGCTGCGTTCGGCGAGGATGCCGGTGACGTTCTCGGCGCGGCCGAGAAGGTCCTGCAGCGATTCGTCGCGCGCGTTGATGGATTCGGACAGCCGCCGCATGCCCTCGAGCGCCCCGCTGATCTCGGGCGGGGTGTCCTGCAGTGCAAGCGACAGGGCGTCGAGCGATTCGTTGATGCCGTCGGTGTCGAGTTCGGACACGCTCGTGGTGAGGTCCCCGAGCGCATCGGGCAGCGAGTACGGCGCGTTGGTGCGCTCGACGGGGATCGTCGTGCCGGGCCGCAGGACGCCGTCGCCGGCCGGACGCACCGCCAGGGACTTGCGGCCGAGGACCGTGTTGGTCTTGATGTCGGCGCCGGTGGCCTCGCCGAGGGCGATTCCGTCGCGGACCGTGAAGGTCACCAGCACCTGCTGTCCGTCGAGTTCGACGCCAGTGACGGTACCGACGTCGACACCGGCGAGGCTGACGTCGTCGCCCGGCACGAGGCCACCCGCGTCGGTGAAGTGCGCCGAGTAGTTCAGGCCTCCCGAGATGAACGGGAGCTGGTCGTACTGCAGGCCCGCGAGCACGATCGCGGCACACACACCGAGGCCGATGACACCGACCTGGACTGGATTGCGTTCACGAGTAGGGCTCATTCGACCTTTGCACACCTTCCGGTCGTCTGCTCCGCCGACGTGTAACGGATCGTCGTCCCGTCCGGTCCGGAGAACTTGAACGTGTTGGCGCACAGGAAGAACTGGAAGAAGTTTCCGTACACACCGACACGGATGAGCTTCTTGTAGTCCGTCGGCAACCGTTCGAGGGTGCGATTGATGTCGTCCTCACCGAGCTCGAGCTGCGTCATCGTGCGGTTGGTCTCGGCGATCACCGACTGCAGGTCGGGCCGCGTGTTCTGCAGCAGCGACGCGAGATCCGCGGTGCCCGCGGACAACTGCGGGATCGCCGCCCCGATGGGGTCACGGTCCTCGGCGAGGCCGCCGACGAGGGTGTGCAGGCGGTCGATGGTGTCGCCGAACTGCTGGTCGCGTTCGTCGATCGTGCCCAGCACGGTGTTGAGGTTGTCGATGACGTCGCCGATGAGCTGGTCGCGGTCGGCGAGCGAGTTGGTGAACGAGTTGGTGTTGCCGAGCAGCGACACCAGCGTGCCGCCCTGCCCCTGGAAGATCTGCAGCAACGCGCCGGACAGGTCGTTGACCTGCTGCGAATCCAGTCCCTTCAGCAGCGGCTTGAATCCGCCGAGCAGCAGATCCAGATCGAGCGCCGGCGCGGTCCGGTCGAGCGGGATGGTCTCGCCCGGCTGCAGCTTCTCGCCGCTGCTGCCCGGACCTTCGAGCAACTCCAGGTAGCGGTCGCCGACGAGGTTCTCGTAGCGGACGGTCGCGCGGGTGCTCTGCAGCAGCGTGTATTTCGAGTCGACGTCGAAGTCGACCTCGGCGATGTTGCCGTCACCGATGTCGACCTTGCCGACCGACCCCACGGGGACACCCGCGATGCGCACCTTGTCGCCGGGCTTCAGCCCGGACACGTCGGTGAACGTCGCGCGGTATCCCTCGCTGCCGGAGAACCTGGCCTGGCTGAACACCACGGCGAGGCCCGCGAAGATCAGGATCATCGCGACGGCGAAGGCCGTGAACTTGATGGTGGTCGGTCTCATGGTCACTGCCCTGCCGCAAGGTCGTCGCCGTACAGGTACTGGAAGATCGTCGGGGTTCGGACCCACGCCTCGGTGGAGGGCTTGTAGGGCACTTCACCGGTGTTCGCGACCGCGAACTGTGCGTGTCCGTCGCGAACGGGGTCGAAGTTCGGCAGGCCGTAGCAGTTGGGACCACCGCTCGCCCCGACGACGGGGAGGTCCTGTTCCTGGTTGTAGATGGTGGCACCGCCCATGAAGCTGGTGCTCAGCATCAGCGACGCGTACTTGCCGGTGCCGGCCATCGGCTCGAACGCGATCCGCGCGTCGTTGAGTCCGACGATGAAGCACGTCAGCTCGGGCGAGTACTCCCCGAGGAGGGTGGTCGTGTGGGTCAGCAGGTCCAGCGACGTGGTCAGCTGGGCCTCGTTCTCGCCGAGGACGTCCCGGCCGGTGGTCGCGAGACCGATGACGTTCATCAGCAGCAGGTCGAGGTTGGACTGTTCGTCGACGACGGTGTTGCCGACGTCGGTGGCGTTGCCGACGGTGGCCATCAGGTCGGGTGCGGTGTCGGCGTAGACACCGGTCACGTCCGCGGCGGCCTGGAGATCGTACTGCAGTTGCGGCAGAGACGGATTCATCGTCACGAGGTAGTCGTCGACCTCCGCGAGTGCGGCACCGAGATCGTCACCGCGACCACGCAGGCCTTCCGAGATCGCACCGAGCGTGGCGTTGAGCTTCTCCGGCTGCACCTGCGCGAGCACGTCGTTGAGGTGCTCGAAGACGGTGTTGAACTCGACGGTGACGTTCTCGGCGGCGATGACCGCCCCTTCCTGCATCGGCACCGGCGACGCATCGTCCGGGACGACCAGGTTGACGAACTTCGCCCCGAACACGGTCGTCGATTCGATGGTCACCTGGGCGTTCGACGGAATCAGGTGCAATTGACCGGGATTCATCGCCAGCTGCAGCACCGCACCGTCCGGGGTGTGCTCGATCGACGAAACCCGGCCGACCTCGACGCCGCGCAACTTGACCTTGGCGTCGGGTTCCATCACCAGGCCGGAACGGGCGGAGGTCACGGTCACCGGGACGGTGGCGGTGAAGCCGCCGACGAACTGCGTCAGCGCCGCGACGACGAGCACGGCGAGCCCGCCGACCATCCCGAGGGCGGCGAGTTTCTTCTTCCACGATGGGCTGTCCATGAATGCCGCCTATCCCGACAGGTTGAAGTTGCCGGACATCCCGTAGACCGCGAGCGAGATGAGGAGGGTGACGGTGACGACGGCGATGAGGGACGCGCGCACGGCGTTGCCGACGGCGACACCGACCCCGACCGGCCCGCCGCTGGCGTTGAAGCCGTAGTAGGTGTGGATGAGCATCACCGCGATGGCCATGACGATCGCCTGAACGAACGACCACAGGATGTCGGTGGGGATGAGGAACGTCTGGAAGTAGTGGTCGTACACGCCGGCGGACTGGCCGTAGAGCACGACCGTCGCGAAGCGGCTGGCGATGAACGAGGCGATCACCGCGAGCGAGTACAGCGGGACGATCGCGATCATCCCGGCCATCACCCGCGTGCTCACCAGGTACGGGACGGACGGGATCGCCATCACCTCGAGCGCGTCGATCTCCTCGGAGACCCGCATCGCGCCGAGCTGGGCGGTGGAACCGGCCCCGATGGTCGCGGCGAGGCCGATGCCCGCGATGGTCGGGGCGGCGATGCGCACGTTGATGAACGCCGCGAAGAAGCCGGTGAGCGCCTCGACACCGATGTTGCCGAGGGAGCTGAAGCCCTGCACCGCGATGATGCCGCCGGTGAACAGGGTCAGGAAGCCGACGATCACGACCGTGCCGCCGATGACGGCGAGCGCGCCGGTACCCATGCTGATCTCGGCGACGAGCCGGACCGTTTCCTTCGGATAGTGCATCAGCGCGCGCGGCGCGGAGCCGAGTGCGCGGCCGAAGAACAGTGCCTGTTCGCCGATGCCGTCGATCGAGTTCGACGCGGCACGGACACGTCGGCGCATGCGGGGGAAGCGCCCGGTAATCACTGCCATCTACACCACCACCGAGCCGCTCATCCGGCCGTCAGCTTGATGCCGACGGCCGTGACGAGGAGATTGACGACGAACAGTGCCATGAAGGCGAACACGACCGTCTGGTTGACGGCGTCGCCGACGCTCTTGGCACCGCCCTTGACGTTGAGTCCGAGATAGGACGCGACGAGTCCGGCGATCATGCCGAACAGACCCGCCTTGACCTGGGAGATCATCAGCTCGCCGAAGCCGGTGAGCAGCGTGATGCCGTTGACGAAGGCGCCGGGGTTCACGTCCTGCAGGAACACCGAGAACGCGAAACCGCCGAGGATGCCGATCGAGCACACGAGGCCGTTGAGCAGCAACGCCACCACCGTGGAGGCGAGCACACGCGGCACGACGAGGCGATGGATCGGGTTGATGCCGAGCACCCGCATCGCGTCGATCTCCTCGCGGATGGTCCGGGCGGCGAGGTCCGCGCAGATCGCGGTCGCGCCGGCACCGGCGACGATGAGGACGGTGACCATCGGCCCGACCTGGGTGACGGCGCCGAGCGCGGCACCCGCACCGCTGAGGTCGGCGGCACCGATTTCCCGCAGCAGGATGTTGAGGGTGAAGCTGACCAGGACCGTGAACGGCACTGCCACAAGGACGGTCGGCAGAAGCGACACCCGTGCTACGAACCACGCCTGGTCGATGAATTCGCGCCGTTGGAACGGCCGGGAGAATGCAGCGCGGGCGGTTTCCCCGGTCATGGCGAAGAGACCGCCGACAGCGCGCAACGGGACCTCGAGGAGGTCTACCAACGTCTCCCCTCCGTTCGTTGGTTGGGTCGGCCACGGACCGACGCGGGCCGCATTGTGACCCGCGTCATACTAACTAGAACGTGTTCACACTGTCAAAGATGCGCACCGGAGACGCGGAGGACGCCGTACACCGATGGCGGATTTCGTGAAGCCGGGAGTGGAACCCCGGCCGGATAAGTGGGTTTACGTGGAGCTTCACAACTCTGGTCGGCGGCCGCCCGGAACCGGCAACCGATGCGATCGCACCCGGGGACGCCCGCGGTGCAGGATCCGAAACTGGAACAAGTTTCAAAGGAAAACCGAGGTGCTGGAGCCGAGTTCACGGCACGGAATCGTCGAACCTCGACCCTATCCGGCCCCGACGGCGGACTGCGGAATATTAACCGAGAACGACGGTGCCTGTCACCTGGAGTAGCAGCAACGGTTGGGTGTGCCTTTCCGGCGCCCCAGGCGCCGAAAAGGCACACCGGCGTCAGAGCTTGAGGAGTTCGGCAGCCGAGAACATGCGGGCCGGGTCGCGGTCCTCGAAGTAGCTCCCGAGTTCCTGCGCGAGCGTCTCCGGGGTCCATCGGACGTCGGCGTCGAAACGCTGCTCGACGACGGGTGCCGCCATCAACGCGACCATCGGCCCGTAGACGACGAAGACCTGACCGTTGACCCGGTCCGCGGCCGGCGAAGCCAGGTACGACACGAGCGTTCCGACGTGCTCGGGCGACAGCGGATCGACCTCGGCGTTCGGCGCCGCGCCGAACACCGACTCGGTCATGGCGGTCCGGCCACGCGGGCAGATCGCGTTGGCACGCACGCCGTACCGGGACAGTCCCCGGGCCGCGGACAGGGTGAGCGAGATGATGCCGGCCTTGGCGGCACCGTAGTTGGCCTGCCCCTCGGGACCGAGCAGGCCCGCCTCGGATGCGGTGTTGACGATGCGGGCGTAGACGGGCGCCCCGGCTTCCTTCGACTTGGCACGCCAGTAGGCGGCCGCGTTCCGGCACAGCAGGAAATGTCCGCGCAGGTGCACCGCGATCACGGCGTCCCATTCCTCGTCGGACATGTTGGGCAGCATGCGGTCCCGCACGATGCCCGCGTTGTTGACGACGATGTCGAGGCTGCCGAACCGATCCTGCGCGGTGGAGACGAGCGCGTCGGCCGTGGCGCGTTCGGCGACGCTGCCCGGCACGAACGCGACGTCGCCGCCGATCGCGCGGATCTGCTCGAGCGTGTCCTGGACCTCGTCGGTCTCGGCGAGGTCGTTGACGATCACCGTCGCGCCGGCCTGCGCGAGCGCCACCGCCTCGGCACGACCCAGTCCCGCACCGGCGCCGGTCACCACGGCGACCTTGCCGGTCAGGTCTGCCCCACGGGGGTCGGTGACGTTCTCGGGACCGGCGCTGCCGTCAACACTCATGAACCGCACTCCTTGCGACCGCGGCGGACCCTGACGGCCCACCTCTTCGTAACCGGCCCTCCGGCCGCCATGTCAGGCGCACTCGGGGCCCGACGCTCCGGCGAATGAAACCGGGGACCGTCGGAATGTAGAACGCGTTCTCATTCCTGGCAAGAGCAGAGCGTCAGACCTCCGTGAGCGCCGCGCGCGGGCACTGGGCGATCGCCTCGCGCGCGTCCGCCTCGCGACCCTCCGGCACCGGGTGCACGACGGTGAGTTCGTCGTCGTCGTTCAGATCGAACAGATCCGGCGCGATTCCCACACACACGCCGTTCGCCTCGCAGCGGTCGAAGTCGACCTTGATATCCATCCCGAACCCTCGCTTCCCATTCGCACCGAACCTGTCGGACACCGTCGGCGGCACCCCGAACGGAGCCTGTCCGGTAAGGCTAGAACGCGTTCCAGTTCTGTGCAATGATTCGGAAACATTGTCGGACCCGTCCCCGTGGCGACGATTGGAGCGGTTCGTTGGACATCACCTATACCCCGCAGCAGCAGAAGCTGCGCGAGGAGTTGCGCGCGTACTTCGCCGAGCTGATGACGCCGGAGCGTCGTGAGGCGCTCTCGGCGACGACCGGCGAGTACGGCGCCGGAAACGTGTACCGCGAAGTGGTGCAGCAGATGGGCAAGGACGGCTGGCTCACCCTCGGCTGGCCCGAGGAGTACGGCGGCCAGAACCGTTCCGCCATGGACCAGTTGATCTTCACCGACGAGGCCGCGGTCGCGGGCGCTCCGGTCCCGTTCCTCACCATCAACTCGGTGGCGCCGACGATCATGCACTACGGCACCCCCGAGCAGAAGGCGTTCTTCCTGCCGAAGATCTCCGCGGGTGAACTGCACTTCTCGATCGGCTATTCCGAGCCGGGCGCCGGCACCGACCTCGCGTCACTGCGCACCACCGCCGTGCGCGACGGCGACGAATGGGTCATCAACGGGCAGAAGATGTGGACCAGCCTCATCGCCTACGCCGACTACGTGTGGCTCGCGTGCCGCACCGATCCGAATGCCAAGAAGCACAAGGGGATCAGCGTCCTCATCGTGCCCACCACGGCGGAGGGATTCTCGTACACCCCGGTGCACACCATGGCCGGACCGGACACCAGCGCCACCTACTACCAGGACGTGCGGGTCCCGGCGTCGGCCCTCGTCGGTGAGGAGAACGGCGGCTGGGCGCTGGTCACCAACCAGCTCAACCACGAACGCGTGGCGCTCACCTCGGCCGGACCGATCCTCACCGCGCTGCAGGAGGTCCGGGCGTGGGCGCAGAACACCACGCTGCCCGACGGCCGGCGCGTCATCGACCAGGAATGGGTGCAGATCAACCTCGCCCGGGTGCACGCGAAGGCCGAATACCTCAAGCTCATGAACTGGGAGATCGCGTCCAGCGCCGCGCCCCTGGGCCCGGCACCCGCATCCGCGAACAAGGTCTTCGGCACGGAGTTCGCGACCGAGGCCTACCGGCTGCTCATGGAGGTCCTGGGCCCCGCGGCGACCCTGCGGCAGAACACCCCCGGTGTGCTCCTGCGCGGACGCATCGAACGCATGCACCGCAGCTCGCTCATCCTGACGTTCGGCGGCGGCACCAACGAGGTGCAGCGCGACATCATCGCCATGACCGCCCTCGGCCAGCCACCCGCCAAGCGCTGACCGCCGAGCCGCCACACCACGAGAGGACCACCGCAGTGGACTTCACGCTCACCGAGGCCCAGCAGGATCTCGCCGGGCTCACCCGCAACATCGTCACCGAGGTCGTCACCAACGAGCATCTCCGCGAGCTCGACGCCGCCGAGGACCGGATCGACCACGCCCTGTGGGACGCGCTCGCGTCGTCCGGGATTCTGGGTGCCGCGGTCCCCGAGTCCATCGGTGGCGACGGATTCGGCCCGCTCGAGCAGATCAGCATCTGCGCCGAACTCGGCCGCGGCGTCGCGGCCGTGCCGTATCTGACCTCCGTCGTCGCGTCCGCGACCGCCATCGCCGAGTTCGGTACCGACGCGCAGCGCACCGCGTGGGGCGAACCGGCGGCGACGGGTGAGAAGGTCCTCGCGGCCGCGCTCACCGAGGAGCTGAACGACGATCCGACCTCGCCCACCACCCGGGCCGTCGCCGACGCCGACGGCTGGATCCTGGACGGCACCAAGATCGTCGTCGACGCGGCGCCGATCGCCGATCTGTTCCTGGTCCCCGCCGCCTCGGAGTCCGGCGTGGTGGTGTTGCTCGTCGACGCCGATGGCCCCGGGGTTACCGTGACCCGACAGTCCACCACCGATTTCGGCAGCGCCGGCATCGTCGAGTTCGCCGGGACACGCGTCGGCGCCGACCGGGTGCTCGGCACCGACGGTGCCGCGGTCGCGGCGTGGCTGCGTGACCGCACGCTGCTCGGATCCGCCGCCTACCAGTTCGGCGTCCTCGAACGCGCGCTCGAGCTCACCGCCGAATATGCCCGCGAGCGGGTCCAGTTCGACCGTCCGATCGGCAGCTTCCAGGCCGTCGCCCAGCGTCTCGCGGACGGCTACATCGACGTCAAGGCCGTGCGGCTGACCCTGTGGCAGGCCGCATTCCGGATCGCCGCGGGGCTTCCGGACACCGGAGAGCTTCGCACCGCGGCGTTCTGGGCCGCCGACGCCGGGCATCGCGTCGCCCACACGACGGTGCACGTGCACGGCGGCGTCGGACTCGACGAGGATCACCCGGTCCACCGCTACTTCCTCGCGGCCAAGCATCACGAGTTCCTGCTCGGTTCGGCGACGACCCAACTGCGTTCGCTCGGCGCCGAACTCGCCTCGACGCCGGCCTGACCGGTCCCGCTCGCCGAGATGTCGCCTGTACGCCGGCGCCGGCCTGCGCGGAGGATGCACCCATGACGGAAACACCCACGGTGACCGCCCTGCTCACCGCGATGTCCGAGATCGACGACCGGGGGCTGCGTTTCGAGGACGTGTCCCTGTCGTGGCGCGAGCACGTGCAGCTCAGCCACGACCGGGCCGCGCTGCTGCGCGTCCTGCTCGATCCGGACCGGCCGCGGCACTTCGGGATCCTCATGGACAACGTCCCGGAGTTCTCGCTGCTGCTCGGTGCTGCCGCGTTCTCCGGGTCCGTCGTGGTCGGCCTGAACACGACCCGTCGCGGGGACGCCCTCGCCCGCGATATCGCGCTGGCCGACTGCCAGGTGGTGTTCACCGAACGGGCGCACACCGGCCTGCTGGACGGTCTCGATCTCGGCGACGTCCGGGTGATCGACGTCGATTCGCCGGACTGGGCCGACCTTCTGGCGCCACACCGTGATTCGGTTCCCGAGGTCGCCGGGGTCGCGCCCGAGGACCTGTTCATGCTGATCTTCACGTCCGGCACGAGCGGCGACCCGAAGGCCGTGCGGTGCACGCACGCGAAGGTGGCGGCACCGGGCCGGATGCTCGCGCAGCGGTTCGGGCTCGGCGCCGACGACGTGGTGTACCTGTCGATGCCGTTGTTCCACTCGAACGCGATGATGGCGGGGTGGGCCGTCGCGCTCGCCGGCGGGTGCGCGGTGGCCCTGCGCCGGCGTTTCTCCGCGTCCGGGTTCCTGCCCGACCTGCGGAAGTTCGGTGTCACCTACGCCAACTACGTGGGCAAACCGCTCTCGTACATCGTCGCGACCCCCGAGACGCCGGATGACTCCGACAACCCCCTGCGCATCATGTACGGCAACGAGGGCACCGCGCCCGCGATCGCCGAGTTCCGCCGCCGGTTCGACGCGGTCGTCGTCGACGGCTTCGGTTCCACCGAGGGCGGGGTGTCGATTCCCGCGACACCGGGTGCTCCGGCCGGGTCGCTCGGCAGGCTGCCGGAGGACATCCACATCCTGCACCCGGAGACCGGGAATCCTTGCCCTCCGGCCGAGTTCGACGCCCGCGGCCGGATCGTCAACGCCGACGAGGCCACCGGCGAACTGGTCAACGTCCGCGGCGCCGGTCAGTTCGCCGGGTACTACAAGAATCCCGAGGCCGACGCCGAACGGGTCCGGGACGGTCGCTACTACAGCGGCGACCTCGGGTTCCGCGACATCGACGGGTTCGTGTACTTCGCGGGCCGGAGTTCGGGCTGGCTCCGGGTGGACGGCGAGAACATCGGCGCGGCCCCCATCGAGCGAGTGCTGCTGCGCTACAAGGGGTTCGCTCAGGTTGCCGTCTACGCGGTGCCCGACCGGTATGTGGGCGACCGGGTGATGGCCGCGGTGATCCCGTCCGCGGACACCGCATTCGACCCGGTCGCGTTCGCGCAGTTCCTCGACTCCCAGCCCGATCTGGGGCCCAAGCAGCTGCCGACGCTGATCCGCGTCTGCACCGATTTCCCGCGCACCGCGACGTTCAAGGTTCTCACCCGCTCGCTGAGCGCCGAGCGCTGGCGCTGCGCCGATCCGGTGTGGGTTCGTGAGCGCGGCGAGAACGAATTCAGGCTCCTGACAGACGAACTGGCGGAATCACTCGAATCGGACACGGCCGCCGCCGGGTAGGTACGCCGACTTCCGCAAACCCTTGCCCGCCTTACATACCCTCGGGTATGTTCTGGCGATATGCACGCCGCTGCGTGTTCTGTGGGGGAAGCGGAGGAGCGAATGGGATCGACACCGCGCGATGCCGCCCATGCCCTGGGTAGCTTCTACTCGCTGTCGCTCGACACACTGACCGGACTGTTCCGGACGCCGTTCCAGTGGCGGGAGTTCACGAACCAGTTCTGGTTCGTCGCGCGCGTCTCGCTGGTGCCGACGATCCTCATGTCGATCCCGTTCACCGTGCTCGTGGTCTTCACCCTCAACTCCCTGCTGGTGGAGATCGGCGCGAGCGACATGTCCGGCGCCGGAGCGGGACTCGGCGCGGTCACCCAGATCGGTCCCCTCGTCACGGTGCTGGTGGTCGCGGGCGCGGGCGCCACCGCCATCGCCGCCGACCTCGGCTCGCGCACGATCCGCGAGGAGATCGCCGCCCTCGAAGTGCTCGGCATCGACCCGGTGGCCCGCCTCGTCGTGCCGCGCGCTCTCGCATCGACCGCGGTCGCCGCGACCCTCAACGGCGCGGTCTGCGCGATCGGCCTGATCGGGGGGTTCTTCTTCTCGGTTCTGCTCCAGAACGTCGACCCGGGCGCGTACGCCGCCGGGGTCACGCTTCTCGTCGGCCCCGGAGAACTGCTGCTCTCCGAGATCAAGGCCGCCGTGTTCGGGCTGCTCGCCGGGCTGATCGCGTGCCATCGGGGTCTGTCGGTCTCCGGCGGCCCCAAGAGTGTCGGCGAGGCCGTCAACGAGACCATCGTGTTCGCGTTCGTCGCCCTGTTCCTGGCGAACATGCTGCTCACCTCGATCGGAATCGCGGTGACCGACCGATGAGCCTGGTCAGCCTCCGCCACGGACGGGCCGTCCACACCGCGAGCCGGGCCGGGCGCGGTCTCGTCCGTGCGATCGACACGATCGGCGAGCAGATCGTGTTCTGCGTCGGCGCATTGCTGTCCACGGCGAAGGCCGCACGTCACTACCGCACCGAGACGTTCCGGGTGGTCACCGAGATCGGTCTGGGCACAGGGCTTCTCGCGATGATCGGCGGCAGCGTCGCGATCATGGGTTTCCTCACCCTGTTCGCCGGTGCCACGGTCGCCGTGCAGGG
Source organism: Rhodococcus sp. O3 (assembly GCF_048897285.1). Classification (NCBI taxonomy): domain Bacteria; kingdom Bacillati; phylum Actinomycetota; class Actinomycetes; order Mycobacteriales; family Nocardiaceae; genus Rhodococcus; species Rhodococcus sp. O3. Next base: position 75,437 of record NZ_JBMBTE010000002.1, on the reverse strand, counting down.
CTTCACCTCGCTCGGGAACATCGGGGTCGAGGCGCTCACCGGCTTCCTGTCGGCGTACGTCAACGTGCGGGTCGTCGCACCCGTCGTCGCCGGTGTCGGTCTCGCGGCGACCATCGGCGCCGGCACCACCGCCCAGCTCGGCGCCATGCGCATCAGCGAGGAGATCGACGCGCTCGAGGTGATGGCGATCCGGTCGGTCCCCTATCTCGTCGGCACCCGGATCCTGGCCGGGCTCATCGCCATCCTCCCGCTGTACTCGCTGTCGGTACTCGCGGCGTTCCTGTCCAGCCGCATCGCGACCGTCACGATTCTCGGCCAGTCCCCCGGCGTCTACGACCACTATTTCGCGACGTTCCTGCGCCCGGCGGACGTGCTGTGGTCCTTCGGTCAGGCGATCGTGATGGCCGTGATCGTCATGCTCGTGCACAGCTACTACGGCTACACCGCGCACGGCGGTCCGTCCGGTGTCGGCGTCGCGACCGGCCGTGCGGTGCGGTTGTCCCTCATCGCGGTGGTGACGGTGACCCTGCTGATCTCGCTGGCCCTCTACGGCAGCAGCCGCCAGCTGCACCTGGCGGGGTGAGCACGATGCGCACCCACCTGCCCCGCATCGCCGTCGCCGCGACCCTCCTGGTCGCGGTGGGCATCCTCGCGCTCGTCCACCAGTCCTACCGGGGCGGCTTCGCTTCCGGTGTCACCGTGACCGTGGAAACCGGCCGCGCCGGGCTCGTCCTGGATCGCGGCGCACTGGTCAAACGGCACGGCGTCCAGGTGGGCACGGTGGCCGCGGTCCACCCGTCGCCGACGGGCGCGGTCGTCGAACTGAGCCTGTTCCCCGGCGATGCCGCCCGGATCCCGGCCGACGTCGGCGCCGACATTCGCGCGACCACCGTGTTCGGCGCGAAGTTCGTCTCGCTCACCGACCCCGTCCACCCGAGCGGCGAAAACCTGCGTGAAGGGTCGGTCCTGCGCGCCGCGAGCGTCACGGTCGAGACGAACTCGGTGTTCGAATCCCTCACGTCCGTGCTGCACGCCGTCGACCCGGCCGAACTGAACCAGACGCTCGGTGCCGCCGCCACCGCCCTGCGCGGGCGCGGGGACGATCTCGGTACCGCACTCGACGACACCGGTACGATTCTCGCCCAGGTGAATCCGCGCACGGACGTCCTCGGCGAGGATCTCGTGGCGACCCGGTCCGTCGCCGGCACCTACACCGAGGCCGCACCGGCCCTGCTCGACTCGCTCGGCAATCTCACCGTCACCGCCCGCTCCGTCGTCGACCGGGCCGAGGACCTCGACGCGGTGCTGCTGTCGGTGATCGGCCTGACCGACACCGGGATCGGCGTGCTCGAACCGAACGGACCGGCGATCGTCGGCGTGCTCGATCTGCTGCGGCCCACCGCATCCGTGCTCGAGGAGTATTCGCCCGTGCTGACCTGCTTCTTCCAAGGCGCCGACCAGGCCCGGTTGCTCGCCGAACCGGCCTCCGGCGGCAACGGCAGTTCGATGATGCTCAACTCGTCGCTGCTGCTCGGCTCCGACCCGTACGAGTACCCGCGCAATCTGCCGGTGGTCGCGGCGACCGGCGGACCGCGGTGCGGCGCCCTGCCCATCGTCACCGCCGCCGAGTCGCCGGCCCCGTACGTGGTGGCGAACACCGGCGCGAACCCGTTCGAGGCGGGCAACACCAGTCCGGTGTTCGTGCCCGGTTCGATTCTCGAACTCCTGCAGGGGCCCGTCCGGTGACCCGCACCGCGACCGCCGCAGCGGCCTACGCGCTGGTGATGCTCACGATCCTCGGCGCGCTGTTCGTCGTGTTCGGGCAGATGCGATTCCAGGACTACACGCGCTACCACGCGGTGTTCGAGGACGTATCCGGACTGCGCACAGGACAATTCGTGCGGGTGGCCGGCGTGGAGGTCGGCCGCGTCACCGCCGTCGAGTTCACCGACGGCAACCGGATCGCGGTGACACTCGACGTCGAGGACGTCTACACCCCGACGCGCGCGACCCACGCGACCGTCCGGTACCTCAACCTCGTGGGCGACCGATACCTGGAACTGGCCGACGGTCCCGGCGATACGACCCCGCTCGGCGCCGGTGGTGTGATCGACGTCGACCACACCTCCCCCGCCCTCGACCTGGACGTGCTCATCGGCAGCTTCAAACCGCTGTTCCGCGCACTCGATCCGCAACAGGTCAACCAGCTCTCCGCCGATCTCATCTCGGTTCTGCAGGGTCAGGGCGGCACGATCGAGTCGATCCTGCAACGCACCGCGTCGCTCACCTCCACCATCGCCGACCGCGACCGTCTCGTCGGCGACGTCGTCACGAACCTGAATTCGGTGCTCGCGACCATGGCCGAGCACCGCGACGAGTTCGACGTCTCCCTCGACCGCGCACAGCAACTCGCGGATCGACTCGCGCAGGACGGCGCGCTCGTCGCCGAATCCGTCGCGTACATCGACGCGTCGGCCTCCTCGCTCGCGCAACTGCTCACCGTGTCGCGCGAACCCCTGACCGGCGACATCGCCGAAGCCGGACGTCTTGCTGCGCAGCTGAACTCGCGCAGCGACACCATCGAGAGCCTCGCGACGCGCCTGCCCGACGCCTACGCCGCACTCACCCGGCTCGGCGCGTACGGCGGGTTCTTCAACTACTACCTGTGCGGCCTGCAGATCAAGCTCAGCGACCCCAGCGGCAACACCGTCACCTCGCCGCTGTTCGGACAGACGACGGGCAGGTGCGCACCGGCATGACCCGTCGATTCCGTGAAATGAACCAGGTCCGCATCGGGGTGATCGGAACGGTCGCGCTCGTCGTGCTCGTGCTCGCCGCCCTGAACTTCGGGTCGTTGCCGTTCGTCGACACCGGCCGCACCTACCACGCCCGGTTCGTCGACGCGGGCGGGCTGAACACCGGTGATGCCGTGCAGGTTTCGGGTAAGGATGCCGGGCGGGCCTCCGCCGTCGAGATCGATGGTGACGCCGTGCGGGTGAGCTTCACCGTCGACGACCGGGTCGTGCTGGGCACCGACACCACCGTGGAGATCGCGACCGCCACCGCGCTCGGCGCCCGGATGCTGCGGGTCCGGCCCACCGGCCCCGGCGAGGAGGCCGAGGGTACGACCTTCGACCTCGACCGCACCACCGCGCCCTACGAGCTCACCGAGGCACTCGGCGACCTCGCGACCACCGCCGCGGACATCGACACCGAGCAGGTCGCCGAATCGATGCGGGTGCTCTCGGACACGTTGCGCCGGACCCCGGACGACATCGGCGCGGCACTGGACGGTGTGCAACGGCTGTCCACTACGGTCGCCTCCCGCGACGAGTCGCTGCGTGCGCTCCTCGGCAACGCCGAACGGATCACCGCGGTGCTGGCCGAACGCAGCCGGCAGGTCGACGGGCTGATCGTCGACGCCGAGCTGATCCTGCGCGAACTCGACACCCGGCAACGCTCGCTGGACACCCTGTTCGGCAACGTGAACGCGCTGTCGGTCGAGCTGACGAACCTCGTGGCCGACAACGAAACCCAGCTCGCCCCGACCCTCGAGCAGGTCGACGCCGTACTCGACGTGCTGACCCGCAACCGCGACGACATCGCGCTCGCCATCGCGCGCCTCGGCCCGTACGCCACCGAACTCGGCGAGGCCGTCGCCTCGGGCCCGTTCTTCAACTCCTACATCCAGAACCTGCTGCCGCCCGAGCTGATCGAACCGGCCCTGACCGACGCGCTCGAACGCGCCGGTGCCGGCGGAGGTACCCCGTGACCCGTATCCGGCCGCTGCTGCCCTGGCTGATCCCGTTCCTGGTGCTCGGCGTGATCGCCGTCGTGTCCTTCGGGATCGTGCCGTGGCGCTCCACGCACGAGTTCACCGCCGAATTCGCCTCCGCCCGCGGTCTGTATCCCGGCGACGACGTGCGCGTGATGGGTGTCGACGTCGGCCGCATCACGCGCCTCGCGCCGGACGGCGACCGGGTACGCGTCACGTTCGAGATCGACGCGGACTGGCCGGTGCCCGCCGACGTGAAGGCCGCGGTCGTCGCGCCCACCCTCGTGTCTGCCCGGTTCGTGCAGCTCGCACCCGCCTACACCGGAGGACCACAGCTCGGTCCGGGTTCGACGATCCCGATCGAGCGCACCGCCGTGCCCGTCGAATGGGACGAGGTGACCCGGCAGCTCACCGAACTGACCAGCGAACTCGGTCCCACCCCTGACGACCCGCAGGGACCGCTCGGGGAGGTTCTCGATGTCGCCGCGAGCAACGTCGAGGGCCAGGGCACGGACCTGCGCGCGACCGCCGAGGAGCTGTCGGCGGCGTTGCGCACCGTCTCCGACGGTCGCGGCGACCTGTTCTCGGTCGTCCGCAACCTGCAGGTGTTCGTCGACGCGCTGTCGAACAGTCGCGGGCAGATCGTCGCGTTCAACAACCGGATGGCGTCGGTGACGCAGATCCTCGACGCGAACCGCGACGAGATGGGTACCGCGCTGGGCACGCTCGGCACCGCTCTCGGCGACGTCGAACGGTTCGTGCGCGACAACCGCGAGCGGATCGGCGGCACCGTCGACCGGACCGCCGAACTCGCCGAGACGCTCGCAGCCCAGCGGGACGGAATCGCGCAGGTCCTGCACGTCGCGCCGACCGCGCTGTCCAATCTGCAGGGCATCTACCAGCCCGCCCACAACACGGTCGTCTCGGCGCTGGCACTGACCAACTTCGCCAACCCGGTGCAGTTCATCTGCTCGGCGCTCGCGGCCGCGGAGGATGTCGACGCGCACACCGGCTCGGAACTGTGTGTGCAGCAACTCGGTCCGATCCTGCGGCTGCTCGCCGTCGACTATCCACCGATCATGATCAATCCGACCCGGGGTGTGGGCGCGCTGCCCGACCAGCTCGTGTACACCGAACCGGGCCTGGCCCCGGTGTCCTCCGGCTCCGACCTCGAAGATCTGCTTCTTCCGGGAGTGCGATGAGAACCGTACGCGCGGCCCTGCTGCTGGTCCCGCTCGTCCTGGCGACGAGCGCGTGCGAGTGGCGCGGGGTCAATTCGCTGACGTTGCCGGGTACCCGCGGCCACGGCGACGGCGCCTACAGCGTCGATATCGAGATGCCGAACGTCACGACCCTCGAACGCAATTCGAGAGTCCGGGTCGCGGATGTCACGGTCGGCCGGGTGGACGACATCCGGCTCGACGGCGGTCACGCCGTGGTGACGGTGGTGCTCGACGGCGGCACCGAACTGCCCGCGAACGCGACCGCGAAGATAGGGCAGACGAGCCTGCTCGGGTCGGCGCATCTCGAGCTCGCCCCGCCGATCACCGAACCGCCCACCGGCACGCTGGAGGACGGTGACGTCATTCCGCTCGAACGCGCGGGACTGTTCCCCACGACCGAGCAGACCCTGTCGGCGTTGTCGCTGGTGCTCAGCGGGGGTGGTCTGGCCCAGGCCCAGGAGATCTCCCGCGAGCTGAATCTCGCCCTGACCGGGCGCGAGGAGTCGGTGCACACCCTGCTCGGGCAGCTCGACGTCGCGCTCACCGGTCTCGACGATCAGAAGGCGCAGATCGTGGGGGCGATGGAATCCCTCGACGCGCTCGCGATCGAGGTGTCCGCGCAGAACGCGGTGCTCGCCGACGCCACCGAGGCGCTCGCCCCGGCGTTGGACGAATTGTCATCTCGCCGAGAAGATCTGACGCAGGCTCTGACGTCGCTCGGGGATCTGGGACGGATCGCCGGCGACCTCGTCGACGCGTCCGGGGACGACGTCGTGGCGAATCTGCGCGATCTCGAACCGGTGATGGCCTCGCTCACCGCGGCCGGCGATTCGCTCACCGAATCGCTCCGCTACCTGCTCACGTTCCCGTTCCCGATCGACACCTACCGCAATGCCGTGCGCGGCGACTACGCGAACGGCACGGTGATCCTGGACCTGACGCTGCCGACGCTCGAGAACGCGCTGTTGCTCGGCACCCTATTCGAGAACGCGCTCACCGGTCCGGCTGCCACGATCCCGCCCGTCCCGGGCCTCGCCGATGCGTCCGCCACGGACCCGATCGGCCTGCTCGCCCGACTGCTGGGGGTTCCCCGATGATGCCGTCCGTCCGCAACCGGCTGATCGTGTTCCTCGCGATCGGCCTCGCCGCGATCGCCGCCGTGGGTGTGTGGTTCGTGCAGGTTCCCTCGCAGCTCGGGATCGGGCGCTACGTGGTGCGCCTGGACCTCGCCGACGGCGGCGGCCTGTATCCGACCGCGAACGTCACCTATCGGGGCGTGACGATCGGCCGGGTCACCGAGGTCCGGATGACGGACGACGGCGCCGAGGCCACCCTGTCCCTCGACTCGTCGGTGCCGGTCCCGGCGTCGACCGCCGCCGAGATCCGCAGCATGTCGGCGATCGGGGAGCGCTATGTCGATCTGATGCCGGAGGACGCGAACACCCCGTACCTGGCGGACGGCGACGTCCTGCCCCGCGACCGCGTGACCCTGCCCGAACCGGTCGACCGGGCCATCGACCGGCTCGACGACACCCTGCAGGCGGTCGGGGCGGACCGGTTGGCCGTCCTGCTCGACGAGGCGCACACCGCGATCGGCGCGTCCGGCGACGACCTGCGGACACTGGTGGATTCGGCGGCAGCGGTCGCCAGGGAGGGGGCCGACAATGCCGACGAGATCGGCGCGCTCATCGACGGCGCCGGCCCGCTGCTGCAGACCCAGATCGACTCCTCGTCCGCGATCGGGCAATGGGCGTCGGCGCTGTCCGGCACGACCGGCACGCTGCGCGATGCGGATCCGGACGTGCGGGCGCTCGTCGACCGGGCCGCTCCGGCCGCCGACGAGGTGACGGCAGGTTTTCAACGCATCGAACCGACGCTGCCGCTGCTGCTCGCCAACCTCGTCTCGATGGAACAGGTTGCCGCCGTCTACAATCCGGGCGTCGAACAGATCCTGGTGCTGTTCCCGTCCATCATGGCGTCCACCCAGTCCGCGGCCCTGCCGAACGTCGACAATCCGTCGCAGAACACGTTCTTCGTCAACTCGTACAACGACCCACCGCCGTGCATCGAGGGGTTCCTGCCGCCCGAACAGCGGCGCTCCCCCACCGAACTCGACGTGCCGGAGACGCCGCCCGATCTGTATTGCAAGCTGCCGTCGAACGATCCGGTCGCGGTGCGCGGCGCCCGGAACCTGCCCTGCCTCGAGTTCCCGGGCCTGCGCGGCGCGACGGTGCAGACCTGCCGGGAGCAGGCCGCGGAGCAGGGCATCGCCGGGGCGGTCGCCGGAACCTACGATCCGATCACCGGCGTGTACACGGGATTGGACGGAAAACGGTATGTACAGGGAGATCTCGCGGGAGGCGCACCTCGGACGCTGGAGGATCTGCTGCTGCCGACCGGGTAGCCGCCGGTGCGGCGCGAGAAGCGCCGCACCGGACGGGGATCAGGCGTTCGCGGCCTCGTTGAACTGTTCGAGCGTGCCGGTTGCCTCGAGGTACTCCTGCACCCAGCGTTCGATGACCGCGGACGACTTCTCGACCTTGGTGAGCTGGCCGACGACCTGGCCGACGGGGTTGAACGCGACGTCGACGGTCTCGTCCGGGTACTTGTGGGTGGCGGCAACCGCCATACCGGACACCATGTACTGCAACGGCATTCCGAGCGGCTGCGGGTTGCCTTCCTTCTCCCATGCCTCGGTCCAGTCGTTGCGCAGCATGCGGCACGGCTTGCCGGTGAACGAGCGGCTGCGCACGGTGTCGCGGCTGGTGGCCTTCGCGTAGGCGGCCTGCTGGACGGGGGTGTTCTCCGCCTCCTCGACCATCAGCCACTGCGAACCGGACCACGCGCCCTGCGCGCCCAGCGCGAGCGCGGCGGCGATCTGCTGGCCGCTGCCGATGCCGCCGGCGGCCAGCACCGGGATCGGCGCGACCTCCTTGACGACCTGCGGCCACAGCACGATCGAGCCGACCTCACCGCAGTGGCCGCCACCCTCGCCGCCCTGCGCGATGATGATGTCCACACCGGCGTCGGCGTGCTTGCGGGCCTGCGCCGGCGAGCCGCACAGCGCGGCGACCTTGCGCCCGGAGTCGTGGATGTGGGCGATCATGTCCGCTGGCGGGGTGCCCAGGGCGTTGGCGATGAGAGTGACCTTCGGATGCTGCAGCGCGATCTCGACCTGAGGGGTCGCGGTGGCCTCGGTCCAGCCGAGGAGCTGCAACGCGTTATCGTCGCCGTCCTCCGGCAGTGGTACGCCGTGGTCGAGGAGGATCTTTCGTCCGAAGTCGAGGGTCTCCTGCGGCACCATCGACTGCAGCATCTTCGTGAGTTCTTCGGCGGACAGGTTCGAGTCCATGCCCTCGTACTTGTTCGGGATGACGATGTCGACGCCGTACGGGCGGTCGCCGATGTGCTCGTCGATCCAGTTCAGCTCCACTTCGAGCTGCTCGGGCGTGAACCCGACGGCGCCGAGGACGCCGAAGCCACCGGCCTTGGAGACGGCCACGACGACGTCGCGGCAGTGGGTGAACGCGAAGATGGGGAACTCGATTCCGAGTTCGTCGCAGAGCGGGGTGTGCATTCGGCACTCCTTCGAGGACGCGAGTCGCATATTGGAACGTGTTCTACTCTAGTTGCGACGCGTCGAAATGGGGAGGCCCTTCGCCCGCCCGACCGGGGTGGATCAGTCCTTCGCTTCGCGGACGTCCTTTCCCTGCTCGGCGAACGCCTTGAAGTCCTGCATGTGCTGTAGCGACTGCTTGCGGAAGGCTCCGGGCATCAAGAGCCCCACCAGCCGCATCAGCACGCCACTGAACCGGTATTCGTTCTCGCACTCCCAGAGCGTCGTCTCCGGACCGGATTCGGTCAGCCGGTTGCGAACGGCGCTCCACATGCCGCCGCCGACGATCTCGCGTTCGAAGCGAACGACGCTCCCTTCCGGGATCCCGTGCAGGTCTGCCGGCTCCCGGCGCGTAATGGTCTCGATACACTCGAGCTTCTGCTTCCCCGTCTGCATCACGACCCGCGATTCGGTACCGACCTGCCCGTGCATCCCATTCAGCGGCTCGTGCAGCACCAAGCCCCGCAGCTACTTCGGGATGTGTGCCGGGTCGGCGAGCAGCTGTGCCACCATCTCCCGGGGCAGGGCGATCTCGATCGAGACGGTGTACTTCATGGGGAGCGCTCCTGTGTCCCGAGTAGAGAGCGGTCAGATGGTTCCGGTGGCCTTCAGCTCCGCCTGCTGCTCCTCGGTGAGACCGAGCAAGTCGCCCCACACCGCGGCGTTGTCGTAGCCGGCGATCGGTGCACCGGCACGCCGCACGCCGCCGGGGGTTCCGGCGAGCACCGGGACGACGCCGGGACCGAGGACCTCGGATCCGGTGCGCTCGTCGTGGTGTTCGACGAGCATGCCGCGCGCGCGGAACTGTTCGTCGGCGACGACCTCCGCGACCGTGTTGACCGGTCCGGCCACCACCCCGCTGTCCGCGAGATGTTCGAGCAGGTCGTCGAGCTTCCACTGCGCCGCCCACGCGCCGATCAGGTCGTCGAGCTCGTCCTGGTGTACGCCGCGCGCGAGGTGGTCGGCGAAGCGCACGTCGTCGGCCAGTTCCGGGCGGTCCATCGCGGCGCACAGCCGCCGGAACACGGTGTCCTGGTTCGCGGCGATGACGATCCACATGCCGTCTCCGGTGCGGTACAGGTTCGACGGGGCGATGCCCTCGAGGCGGGTTCCCGACGGTCCGCGCACCACACCGGCGGTGTCGTAGTCGGGGATCACCGATTCCTGGATGGCCAGGCAGGATTCGGTGAGCGCGACGTCGACGATCTGCCCGCGGCCGGTGCGTGCGCGGGAGACGAGCGCCGCGAGGATTCCCTGGACGGCGAACATGCCGGCCAGGGAATCCCCGAGGGACAGCGCCAGCCGCGGCGGGGCCTGCCCCGGGTAGCCGTTGAGGTGCCGCAGCCCGGATTCCGCCTCGGCGACCGAGGCGTATCCTGCCTGTCCCGCCTTGGGGCCGGTCTGCCCGTAACCGGAGACACGGGCCAGCACGATGCCGGGATTGATCCCGGACAGCACGTCGTAGCCGAGGCCCCACTTCTCGAGGGTGCCGGGGCGGAAGTTCTCGACGATGACGTCCGACTCGGCGACCAGTCGCCGGAACAACTCCTGTCCCTCGGGCGACCGCAGATCGAGGGTCACGCACCGCTTGTTGCGGGCGTGCACCGTCCAGAAGAACCGGTGTCCGTCCTTCTCGCCCTGCCCCCACGTGCGCAGCGGGTCGGGACGCTTCGGGTCCTCGATCTTGATGACGTCGGCGCCCATGTCGCCGAGCAGTCGGCCGGCGAACGGCCCGGCGATCAGGGTGCCCAGTTCGAGCACCCTGATCCCGTCGAGCGCACCCGGCTGCGTCGAGTCCTGGGTCGCCGGGTTCTGGGTCGCCGGGTTCTGTTGCGCCGAGTCATGCTGTGTCACTGCCGTATTCCGTTCGTCTCGCGGGTCAGTACCCGAGGTGGACCGTCTTCTCCTCGGTGAACGCCTCGAGACCGCTGCGGCCGAGTTCACGTCCGATACCGCTGGCCTCACGTCCACCCCAGGGCAGGCTCGGGTCGGGAACACCCCAGCCGTTGACCCACACGGTACCGACCCGAAGCTGCGGGATCACGCTGTGCACGGTCGACAGGTTCTGGCTGAAGATGAACGCGTTGAGCCCGTACTTGGTGGTGTTCGCCAGCCGCACGGCCTCCTCGGTGGTCTTGAACGTGATGACGGTCGCGACCGGACCGAAGATCTCCTCGCGGGCGATCGTCAGCTCGTTGTGCCCCCGGAAGACGGTGGGCTCGACGAAGAAGCCTCGGTCGCCGACGCGCCCACCGCCGGTCAGCAGCTCGGCTCCCTCGCCGCGGCCCTTCTCGATGTACCCGAGGATCCGATCGAGCTGCTTGCGGTTGACGATGGTGCCCTGCGTCGTCGCCGCGTCGAAGGGGTCACCGACCACGGCGCCGCGTGCGAACTCGACGAGCCCCTCGACGACCTGGTCGGCGATGGATTCGTGCACGATGACGCGGGTGCCGGCCGCGCACACCTGGCCCTGGTGGTAGAAGTTGCCCATCGCGATCCACGGCAGCGACGCCTCGAGGTCGGCGTCCGGGAAGATCAGCTGCGGCGCCTTGCCGCCGAGCTCGAGGGTGACCTTGCGGAACTTCTCGCCCGCGAGCGAGGTGATGGTCTTGCCGACGGCGGGGCTGCCGGTGAAGGTGATCTTGTCGATGCCCTCGTGCGCGGCGAGCGCGGCGCCCGCCTCCGGCCCGAGCCCCGGCACGACGTTGAACGCGCCGTCCGGCACACCCGCCTCGGCGAGCAGGTCGGCGAGCTTCAGCGTGGACAGCGACGCGTCCTCCGCCGGCTTGACGACGACCGAGCAGCCGGCGGCCAGCGCGGGGGCGACCTTCCACGCGGCGACGACGGTCGGGTTGTTCCACGGGGTGATCGCGCCGACCACGCCGAGCGGCTGACGCAGGGTGTAGCCGAAGCGATGCTGCGGTCCCACGTCGGGCAGCAGGATCGCTTCGCCGGCGATCTTGTCGGCCCACCCGGCGTAGTGCCGGAACGAGGCCGCCGCGGCGGGGATGTCCCCGGCGACGGTGTCGGCGTACAGCTTGCCCATCTCGGCGGTTTCGAGGGCAGACAGTTCGGGCGCGTGCTGCTCGATGAGATCGGCTGCGCGCGAGAGGATCCGGCCGCGCTCGGCGCCGGGCATCTGCGACCACGCGCCGTCCTCGAAGGTGGCGCGGGCGGCGTCGACGGCGGCGTCGATGTCCGCGGCGCCACCGGAGGCGATCTGCGCGACGGTTTCCTCGTTCGCCGGGTTGACGGAGGTGAAGGTCGCGCCGGAGCGCGCCGGGACCGCGCGGCCGCCGATGCGCAGCAGCGGTTCCGGTACCACGACGGGATGCGGTGTGGGGGCAGTGGTGGTTTCGGTCATCTGTGACTCCTAGGGTGAGGGCGGAGTGAAGCGACGAGCGAGGCCGGACCACGACGAGTCGTAGTCGGGTTGACGGTGGGCCGCGGCGAGGGCGGTGTCGGTGACGGCCAGTGGCAGCCGGGTCTCGAACATGAACGACATGGTGTTCTCGAGCTTGACGGGGGCGAGTTCCGCGGCACTCGCGAGTTCGAACGTCTCCAGGTCCGGTCCGTGCGCACCCCACTGGTTGTGCAGCGACGCGCCGCCGGGAACGAACCCTTCGGCCTTCGAATCGTGCCTGCCGCGAACGAGTCCCATGAATTCCGTCATGACGTTGCGGTGGAAGTGCGGCGGGCGGAAGGTGTGTTCGCCGACGACCCAGCGTTCGGGGAACACCGCGAAATCCACGTTCGCCTGCCCCGGTATGGGGGTGGCCGAGGTCAGGACGGTGAAGATCGACGGGTCCGGGTGGTCCCAGCCGCCGGTGGTCATGACGTTGAACCGGGAGATGTCGTACTTGTACGCGCCGTGCGTGCCGTGCCACGCGACGACGTCGAGCGGCGAGTGGCCGAGTTCGGTGGCCCACAGGTGACCGCCGAACTTCTGTACGAGTTCGAAGGTGCCGGCACGGTCCTCGTACCAGGCCGTCGGGTACAGGAAGTCGCGGGCATGGGCGAGGCCGTTCGCGCCGATCGGCCCGAGTTCGGGCAGTTCGAATGCGGCACCGTAGTTTTCGCACACGTATCCGGTGGCGGCCGGGTCGAGCAGTTCGACCCGGAACCGTACGGCACGTCCGACGACGGCGATCTCACCGGGCGCAACCGCCAGGCGACCGAACTCGGTGCACAGCAGCAGTTCCCCGTCCTGCGGCACGAACAGCATCTCGCCGTCGGCGTTCACGAAGTACCGGTCCGTCATCGACTCGGTGATCGCGTACAGGTGCACGGCGATCCCGTTGCGGGAGAGTACGTCTCCGTTGACCGCGTAGGTGGTGACGCCGTCGACGAAATCGCGACCGGCGCCGGGTACCGGCTGCGGGTCCCACCGCAGCCGGTTCGGGGTCACCAGTCCCCCGGTCAGGGGCGCCGACGCCCAGTTCCCGTCGTCGATCCGCCGGAACGCCGGGTGTGCGGCCGACGGCATGATCCGGTACGTCCAGGTGCGCCTGTTGATTCCGCGTGGTTCGGTGAACGCCGTCGCGGAATGCTGTTCGGCGTAGAGCCCGTACGGGGCGCGCTGCGGCGAGTTCTGGCCCCACGGCAGCGCCCCCGCGATCGCCTCGCTGTGGTGTTCGTTGCCGAACCCGTGGAGGTAGTCGAGGTCCACCGAACCGGCCGTCACGTCAGTGCAACCATTTCGTGCAGCGTCGAGCCGTGCCGCTCCTGGGTCAGACCGTCGACGGACACCGACAGGGAGAAGTCGGAGCGGAACCGGAAGTACCCGGGCCGCCCGATGAGCCGGTTGACGATCGGCTTGATCAGCGGGCTCGCCGCGAGCGGAATGTCCTCGAGCAGATTGTGCGCGTGCACGATCTCGCGGACGTCCAGCCTGACGTCGAGCACATCCGGGATGCGGATCCGCAGCCACGTCGGATAGGTGCGATCGGCGACGGGGTCGAACACGGTGGGACCCTCGGTCATCTCGACCTCGCCGTTGCTGACGATCACCTCGCTGCCGCGCGCGACCATCACCGGCTGCGACCAGTGATTGCCGTACTTCTTCTGCGTGTGCACCATCGCGTAGACCAGGGTGAAGTCGTCGGTGTACAACCGGCCCCAGTACCACTTGTCGATGATCCGCTTCATGTCGCCCACGCCCCAGTTGTGGTCGTGGTAGCCGCGACCGGCGACGGTGGTGGTCTCGCCGTCGACGGTCACGGTGCCGGCGACCTTCGCGCGGGGCGCGCCGACGACCCAAGCGAAGAACTCGCGGTCGTTGTAGCTCGTCTGCCCGCGACCGGGCATCCACGGCGGCACCTCGGCGGTGAACGTGAGATCGAACCCGAGATCGCCCTCGGCGACCTTCACCCGGTAGACCGGCAGTCCGTTCTCCTCGCCGGTCAGGCGGGCGAAGTTCGTACCGACCCGCACGTCGCACTTCTCGGTGGAAACCGCGAGATCCTCGTCGGTGAACTGCCGGACCACCTCGCGGCGCTTACCGTCCGGGCTGTAGACGTGGATCTCCACACCGGGCTTGCGGTGCACGAGTTCCCGGGTCTGCAGCATCGCGACGACGATGCGTCCGTCGTCGAGGTGTGCATCGAAGTACCAGTGTTCGAAGGCGCGCTTGTCGGTCGACGGATGGGCTCCGTTGTCGCTCGGTGCGACGGTCGTGATCTCGCCGTCGCGACGGCCCGGTCCGTTCCAGGCCTCGACGATCTGTAGTGCAGCCACAGTGTCCCTTCCCCAGTGGTGGCGGTGTCAGCGTCGCAGTGCGCCGCTGGCGTCGAATTGTGCTTCGCGTCCTTGCATCTGAGCTCGGTACCAGTTCTCGCGATGGGCGACCATGATCTTCTCGTGCACCTTGGCGACGCCGGGGACGAAGCGGCGCGCCAGTTCCATCGCGGTGATGAGCGGGAACCGGGCGATCGGAATGATCAACCACGGCAGCACCTTCGGCATCGAGTACTTGCGACGGGTGCCGGGGGCCATGTAGATCGCCGAGTACACGGAGTTGATGCGGAAGTTGTAGGCCTCGCGCAGGCGGGTCAGACCGCGGTGTCCGTCGCGCGGCGCGAACGCCTGCGGGTACGACTCGATCAGTTCCTTGCCGTGTTTTCCGGAGTCGTGCGAGCGGGACACCACGGTGGTCGCGAGTGCCCGCAGGCTGTCGCCGATGGTTTCCGGGTACCAGCGCAGTCGCACCCCGAGCAAGTAGCCCATGTACTTCTGGAAGTGGATGAGCGCGCGGATCTCCCGCGGGGTGGTCTGGTACCCGAGCACCCACAGTGCCAGGCCCGGGGTGACGCTGCCGGCGATGAGAGTGAGCATCATGTACGTCTGGCTGATGGGCAGGCCCCACTTGGACTGGTCCCACTCGGGATGGTTCGCCACCCGGGAGCGGACGGACACGTGCATCACGCGCACCTTCAGTGCGGTGGCGCGGCCCTTCGATCCGGGGGTCAGCAGCGCGCCGGGTTCGGACACGTCCATCCAGAAGCGGCAGGTCTCGAGGAATCGGCGCAGCGCGTTGTCCCCGGCGTAGCCACCGGCCAGCGACAGCGGTGTCGCGACCGCGGCCTCGGTGTAGATCTCGAGGGTTTCGGCGCCGGCGAAACTGAACAGCATGGTGCCCCAGCGTCGCCAGATCGCCGCGCCCTGCTCGACGAGTTCCGGTTGCACCCAGTCGGGCACGGTTTCGAACTCCTCGAACAGCGCGCGCATCGACTCGGGTGCGTCGGGCACCGCGTCGATGCCCTCGGCGAGGGCGATCTCGAGCATCTCGCGCGTCCGCTTCGGCCCGGTCTCCCCGTGGTAGACCTCCTCGACGAATCGTTCCGCGGTGGGGTCACCGCTGTAGAGGTCGTTGCACAGGGCGCGGGCCTGTTCGTCGGTCGGCAGGATGTCGAAACCGGTGAGTTTCAACACGAGTCGCCGCACCCGCTGGACACGTTCGGTCGCAACGGATTCCCAGTACGGGAACGCGGACGGGCAGCGGTCGATCTCGTCGGGTGTCTCACGCGCGATGGTGCCGGTCATGCCGGGACCTCCTGGTTCCGATCGTCGAGGACGGTGCGGCGGATCCAGCCGGCGAGGCGGGTGACGACGTCGTTCAACCCGCCGGGCTGGTCCACCAGATAGTGGTTGAGGCCGCGCATCTCGATCAGTTCGGCGTCGCGGGGCAGCGCGGCGTGCATGAGCCGCGAGTCCTCGGCGAACGCGGCTTGGTCGCCGAGCAGGCTCATGACCATCGTCGGGGCGTGCACCGACTGCAGATCGGTGAGCGCGTCGGCGTTGGTGTGGTCGGGACTCCACGTGCTCAGCCAGCTGCGGACGGTCACGAACCGGGCGAGCCCGCCGGCGGCGGTGTTCGCGGCCTTCGGATCGCCGTACATGCTGCCGAGCTCGCGGTCGCTGGGGTCGATCGTCAGGTCGACGAAGCGCGGGTCGGCGACGGTGCGGTGCACCACGAAGCCGCGGTCGGAGGCGCCGGTGCGGTTCAGGTCGGCGAGCTGGTCGAGCGCCCAGGCATCGATGCGCCGCATGCGGGCCAGCTGCGCGTCCCGGTACTGCTGCACCCACTCGGGGTCGAGCGGCGCGGTGCGCGCGTACAGGTCGAGGTCCGGGTCGGTGAGGTACGGATCGGCCTCGTCGACGACGGCACCGTCGATCCAGTGCCGCAGCACCCGCGCCCGGCCGGGGTGGGCACCGACCAGCATGAGCGCGTCGGCGGGCCGCAATCCGGCCGATGCGAAGGGTGCCGGATCACCCGCGGGAGTCTCGGTGACGGTCGGATTCTCGGCCTGTGACTGGTAGAAGGAGGCGAGCGAGCCGCCGCCGCTGAACCCGAGCAGCACGACCTTCTCGAAGCCGAGTTCGTCGGCCATCCAGCGCACGCCGGTTCCGAGGTCGAAGGCGGCGCGCTCCATGATGAGGGCCGGTTCGTTCGACGCGTAGCGGGTGTTGAGCCCCATCGCGGGGATGCCCTGCTCGGCGATCGCCTTCAGCAGGAAGTGGCTGAGGAAGTTCGATGCGGGATGACACATGATCACCCCAACCTCGGTCGAATATCCTTTTTCTGCAACCAGATTGGCGTGCAGAGTCGGATAGTGGCGGCTCAGCCCCGAATGCATCTCGACCCGGCCGTCGTTCGCCGGTTCGTACGGGATGCGCTGGAAGTGGTCGCGGATCTCGGTCCTGGAAGTCATGTCACCGTCCGGTATTTCAGCATCATGTCGTGGTCTTCGTGGTCGAGGATGTGGCAGTGCCACACGTAGCCCTGCAGCGTGTGCGCGCCGGAATGCTCCCGGTGTGCCGCCGGATCGGTGTGGCCGTGATCGCCGTTGCCGATGGTCTGGACCAGGTCCGTGGCGAAGGTGGCATCGGGGTCGAAGCCGAGTTCCTCGGCGGTCGGGAACCGAACCACGATCCGCGTCACCGAGTTCGGGTCACAGATGACCGTGTCCTTGAATCCGGTCTCCCACGGTTGCGGCCCGCGCGGCGGTTCGACGACGAACGGATCCGGATCCGGGGTCCACTTGATCCCGAGCGGCGGCTGCGGCTGGCGCGCGCACATCGCGAGGGTGTTGATCGCCTGCCGACCCAGGACGCGGAAGGTCACCAGGTGCAGGTGCACCGGGTGCGGATCCGGGGTGGCGTTGACGATGTTCCACTGCTCGACGGTGCCCTGTCGCGGCATTTCGATGTCGTCGCTGTGGAAGCGAAGGTTGTTGAGCGACATGATCGACGGCGGCAGGCGCACGTCCGACGGCTGGCTCATCGAAACGTTCCGCACGACCTGCGGTTGCGGGATCGGGCCCACGGGGTGGGGCTGCCCCGCTCCCCCACGGAGGGTCGCGGGAACCGGACCGGTGAATCCGCGCACCGCCTCGGCGCGGAAGCGCATGAACACCGGCATCCGCACCGCGCCGATCTGCGCGGCCTGGGGTGCGGCGTCCTCGGTGTTGCGGAGTTCGACGGTGGCTCCGGGGTCGAGCAGGGCGAAATCGACGAGCAGATCGGCTCGTTCGCCCGGCGCGAGCCGGATCCGGGTGGTCGCGGCGGGTGCGTCGAGCAGTCCGCCTTCCATGCCGATGACCCAGAACACCATGCCGTTGGAGAAACTCAGGTCCCAGACGCTGAACGAGGCGGCATTGAGCAGGCGCAGCCGGTAGAGACCCCGCGCGACGCGGGCCTCGGGCCAGATCTTGCCGTTGACGAGACCGACGTCTCCGACGGCGCCGCCCTCCCAGCGACCCTGCGGCACGATCGGGGTCGAACGGATGGACTGCGAGCCGTCGCTGTTGACGATCTTCTCCTGCAGCACCAGCGGCAGGTCGAACTCGCCGGAGGGCAGACCGAGCGGGTTTCCGGCCTCGCCCGTGTCGAACTCGTCGCGGAGCTGGTAGACGCCGGCGAGCCCGGCGTAGACGTTGAGCCGGGTGACCGCCATCGCGTGGTCGTGGTACCACAGCATCCCGGCTTCCTGCCGGTTCGGGAAGCGGTAGGTCATGCCCTGGCCGGGCCGGGAGACCAGCTCCGGGTGGCCGTCGGACTCGGGTGGGGTGACCCCGCCGTGCAGGTGCAGCGAGGTCGGAACCTCGACGCGGTCGCGTTCGCTCATCCCGTGCAGCGAGGTATCGAAGTCGGGGGCGAAAGGGTGGGCGCTCAAGCGGTTTCGGTACCGGATCTCGGTGGGCCGGCCGCGGTGC
Source organism: Rhodococcus sp. O3 (assembly GCF_048897285.1). Lineage (NCBI taxonomy): Bacteria > Bacillati > Actinomycetota > Actinomycetes > Mycobacteriales > Nocardiaceae > Rhodococcus > Rhodococcus sp. O3. Next base: position 57,110 of record NZ_JBMBTE010000002.1, on the reverse strand, counting down.
GCGGTGATGACCGGACCGAGGTAGCCGTCGCCGTAGGCGAGGGTCGCGCCGGGCGGGAGGTCGCGATGGAAGCTGTGGGTGGAGCTGACGGCGTCGATCTCGATCGTCGATCCGCTCACCTGCTCCAGCACCGGCAGCTCGTCGACGAACGGCGTGAGGGTCGGGGAACGGAACAGCAGGGGCCGGCCGATGTCGGGACCGTCGGCCGTCGCACGGCCGGCGAGGAGCCCGGTCGCCCCGGCTCCTGCCCCCACGGCGATTCCCGTGAGAATTGTTCTGCGACTGAGTTTTCGCATCGAGAAAGCTTCCATGACGAGCCCTGCGCGGACGAATGGGAATGCAGCCGGTCGTGATCCGAGCCACACAGTACCATAGGGTATGGTTCAGTCAAGATCGCTGCGACCAGGCACGATGAGGTCGAGCTGGAACCCTTCCGCGGGGGCGAGCTCCTCCCCCGGAGACGCTCGAAGGAGAACTGTGCGAAGACTTTTCACACGGGCATGGATCCTGGCGGCGGCGGCCGGCCTGTGCGCCCCCGCCGCGGCCACCGCGACTCCGGCAGCAGACCCGTGCGCCGGGTCGACAGCGCCGCCGGTCGTACTGGTCCACGACATCGCATCCGATGCCGGCGCCTGGGACGAACTGGCCGCCGATCTCGGGGCCTCCGGCCGGTGCGCCCTGCCGATCACCTGGGGCGCACCCGAACCCGCCGACGTGCCCGTGCCGTTCGCAGGACTGCGCGGAGTCGATGCCGGTGCGCGCGACCTCGCCGCCGCCCTCGCAGGCGCAGGCACCGTGGACGTCGTCGCCCACGGCGTCGGCGGTCTCGTCGTCCAGCGTTATCTGCAGGACCACGGATCGCGGTCGGTGCGGTCGCTGACGACGCTCGGCCCGATCTGGGACGGCACCGAGATCGGCGGGCTCGCCGCCGCCGAGGAACTCAGCCGCCGAATCGGCACGTACGACCTGGTGCTGAGCCTCGAAAAGCCGGTGATCGACCCGGTCTGCGCGGGCTGCCGCGAGGTGATCCACGGATCCGACCTGTTGCGCGACCTCCACGCCCGCGGGCCGATCACCGACGGCGTCCGGTACACGGACATCGTCTCGACGTGCGACGGGTTCGTCGTCCCCGCCGCCGGTGCGTTGGTGCCGGGCACAACCGTCGTCACGCTGCAGGAACGCGACCCCGGCAACTGCGCCGGACACTTCGTGTTGCCCCGCGATCCCCTCGCACGCGCTCTCGCACTCGACGCGGTCGAGCACGGCGGCGTGTAGGCTCGACGCGGTCGAAGACAGACGAAGGAGTGGTTGACGTGATGCGCCAGCCGTCGGAGACCGGACGTCCGGCAGAGCGACGGAAACGGCTCTCGCTCGAGGATTGGACCGAGGCCGGACTGCGGCTTCTCGTCACCGAAGGCCGTGCGGCGGTGAAGATCTCCCGGCTCTGCAAGGAACTCGGCGTCACCAAGGGCAGCTTCTACTGGCACTTCGACGACATCGATCAACTGATGAAGGCGATTGCCACTCGGTACGCGTCGCAGGAGAACGACGCCGCCCGAGGGCTGACCAGCCTCGAGGAACTGCCCGTCCGTGAGCGATTGGCGCGGATGGGCACGATGCTCGTCGACGATCGGGCCTGGGCGGCGGAGGTGGCGGTGCGGGAGTGGGCTCGCACCGACCCGAAGGTCGCCGAGTCCGTGCGCGCACTCGATCAGCGGATCATGGCCGTGGTCGAGAACGCTTTCCGTGAACTCGGTTTCGACGAGCGCGCCGCCCGCGTACGCGCCGGAACACTCGTGTACGCGGGCATCGGGTTCGTCTACGGCCGGGACAGCCTCGCCACCCCGACCGTCGACGAGATCCAGGAACTGCTCGCCGTCCTCACCGCCCGGTGACGGTCACGCGCGGGTGAGCCGCAACCGCCACGCCTCGGGTCCGCGTTCCTCGTAGTCGACAGCCAATCGGCCGCCGGTCCGCTGGGCGAGCTGATGCAGCAGCGGAAGCGGGTCGTGCGGGGCGACCAGTACGAGTGCGCCGCCGGGTGGGACCGCGTCGAACGCCCCGAACACCGTCGCGTGCCGGATCGCGTGCGGAATCTCGCGCACGTCGAGCACCGGATCGGGTTCGTCCTTCTCCCCGCAGGTGCAGGCATGGCCCCCACACCCCTGTTCGGACGCGTTGTCGTCGTGGCCCCCGAGCAGGTCGTGCATGCCCTCGACGGCACCGGCGAGCGAGACGTCCGGGTCCGCGGCGACCACCGGCAGGATCCGATCGTTCTCGTCGACCAGGTGCGCATCGAACATCGTGCGCAGCGCGTATCCGGCGGCCGCGGCGCGTGTCGGGGACGGCTCGTGCTCGATGCGGTCGACCAGCGCCTCGATTCGCCGGTGCACGGCGATCATGGATTCGACGAGCAGCTTCGCGTCGACGCGGCGGGCCGCGGCCGGGTAGAGAGCCTGCTCCTCGGCGATCGCGTGCGGCAACAGGGTGCCGGTGAGGTAGTCGACCACCGCGCGGCGCGCGACCTCGACATCCGTGTTCTTTCCGGCGGCGTTCTTTCCGGCGGCGTCGAGCAGCGCATCGGTCAGATACGCGATTCGTCCGGCGATCTCGGCGTGATGGTTCTTGATGGCGTCGACGGCGTGTGCGTCCTCCGCAGTAGCCGCAACGACGACGGTGTCGGTGGTCATTCCACTCTCTCCTTGTGCAGGTGGCCGATCACCCATCAATTTACTACAGTTATTTCCGTGGAAAATAGTGATCTCCTTCTCGGCCCCCGACCGACGCCCGCGGCGGCGTCGCTCCCGGCGCTGTCGCCGCAACGGATCACCGTCCTCGACGACGTCCGCGCCCACGGCCCCGCCCGGATCAACGACATCGCCGAACGCCTCGGACTGCACCCCAACACGGTGCGCGAACACCTCGACGCGCTGGTCGCGGACGATCTCGTCGAAACCACCACCGAGCCCGCCCGCGGACGCGGCCGGCCTGCCAAACTGTTCCGGCCGACCCCGGCCGCCGACCCGACGAGCGCGAGCCGTGAGTACTCGGGACTCGCCACCGCCCTGGCCGGGCACATCGCGCGCACCAGCCTCGATCCGGAAGCCGACGCCCGCGCCGCCGGACGCGCCTGGGGTCACGAACTCGCGCGCGAATCCGGTTGCGACCCGGACGATCCGCACCGGTCGGTGCTCGATCTGCTCGTCCGCCTCGGGTTCGATCCGCACGACGGAGGCCACGCGGGTGGCATCGCACTGCGCCAGTGTCCCCTGCTCGACGCCGCGCGCCGCTACCCCAGCGTGGTGTGCCAGGTCCACCTGGGCATCGTCGAAGGCGTGCTCGAGGAGCTCGGTGCTGCGACCGGACCGGGGCTCGACCTGCTCCCGTTCGCCGAGCCCGGGGCATGCCGGCTGTTCCTACCCGATCCGGCGTTCCCGGGTCCCGCTGTGTTGGACGAGCGGGCGGTCGACGAGCAGGCGGCCGACGAAGGGACGTCGCGATGAATCCCGTTCCGCGCCGCGCGCTGCTGCTGGTTCCGGGCGGGCTGGCACTGCTCGCCGGCCTCGACGCCGCACTGTTGCTGCTCGGCCTCCCCGCCCCGGTCGACACCGCACGCCTGCCCGAGATACACGGAATCCTGCTGGTGCTGGGGTTCGTCGGGACGGTCGTCGCGCTCGAACGCGCGGTCGCGCTGGGCCGCAGCGCCGGATATCTCGCTCCACTGCTGCTCGGCGCCGGCGGAATCGTGATGATGTCCCCTGCACCCCAGACAATTTCGGGATTGCTGCTGCTCGCAGGCACCGTAGCGCTCGTCGCGATCTACGTGCCGCTGTGGCGGCGAGCCGCGGACCCCGCAGTCCTCGTCCAGGCCGGGGGCGGTGTCCTCGCGGCCGGAGCCGCACTGCTGTGGCTCGCGCACGTCCCGGTCCCCGAACTGCTCCCGTGGCTGTGCACGTTCCTGATCCTCACCATCGCCGGAGAGCGCCTGGAACTGGCCCGGGTCGCAACGCTCGGGACACCCGCCGAACCCCTGCTGGTCGCGATCGCGAGCGCGATCGTGGCGGGCACCGTCGGCACGTTGCTGTGGCCGTCGGCCGGCTATCCGCTGCTCGGCGCCGCGCTGCTCGCCCTCGTCGCCTGGCTGGTGCGCTTCGACGTCGCACGCCGTACCGTCCGCGCCACCGGCCTGGCCCGCTACATGGCCGTGTGCCTGCTCGCCGGATACGCCTGGCTGGCGGTCCCGGCGCTGACCTGGCTTCTCGTCGGCGCCGTCCCCTCCGGTCCCGGCTACGACGCCGTCGTGCACTCGGTGATGCTCGGGTTCGTGATCTCGATGATCATGGCGCACGCCCCGGTGATCCTCCCGGCGGTCGTGCGGCGCCCACTGCCGTACACCCCGCTCATGTACGGACCGGTGGCGCTGCTGCACCTGTCGATGCTGCTGCGCGTCGCAGTCGGTGACGTGCGCGGCGTCGAGTGGGCGGTCACGGTCGGCGGCGCGCTCGGCATCGTCGCGATCCTCGCGTTCGTCGTGATCGCGGCCACCTCCGCGCTGCGGCCCGCCCGTCAGGAGGTTCCGGCATGAACGAGCGCGGGAGCTGGCACCTACGTGCCGGATCGGTCGTCGTCGCGTGGCTCGCGGCGCTGGTCGTCGTGTCCGTCGGGCACCGCTGGATTCCGCAGTCCGGCTGGTTGCTCGTGCACGTGCTCGGTCTCGGTGCGGTGAGCAACGCGATCCTGATCTGGAGCGGTCATTTCACCGACGCGTTGCTGCGGCGGCCGACCGGGTCCCGGCGGGCCGAGACCGCGCGCCTGCTGGTGTTCAATGCCGGTGCGGTCACCGTGGTCGCCGGGATGATCTCCGGATGGTGGCCGGCCGTGCTGGTCGGCGGGTGCGTCGTGGCGGTCGTGGCGCTGTGGCACGGCACGACGCTGCTGCGCCGCCTGCGGTCGGCGTTGCCGTCCCGGTTCGGGCACACCGTGCGCTACTACGTCGCCGCCGCCGCGATGCTGCCGGTCGGCGCGGGAATCGGTGTGGCGATGGCCGATTCGCGACTTCCCGGCGAAGTACACGAACGGCTGGTTCTCGCGCACGCGGGCATCAACGTCCTGGGCTGGGTGGGCCTCACCGTGCTCGGCACCCTCGTCACCCTGTGGCCGACGATGCTGCGCACCCGCATGGCGCAGCGCGTCGAGGACGCCGCGCGTCGCGGTCTGCCGGTGCTGCTGGCCGCGCTCGCCGTCGGGGTCGCCGGTGCGGTCGCGGGGTTGCCCGTCGTCACGGCCGCCGGTGTCCTGGGTTATCTCGTCGCCGCGGGCTACGTGCTCGAGCCGCACCTCGACGAGATCCGGCGCAAGCATCCCGGCGACTTCGCGACGCTGTCGGTGCTGGCCGGTGTGCTGTGGCTGTTCGGTGTCCTGCTGTACCTGGCGATAGGCCTGGCGACCGCGGCGACGCCGTTCGAGGCCACCGAGGTCGCGGGTGCGGTGACCGCGGCGTTGCTGGCGGGGTTCGTCGCGCAGGTGCTGCTCGGCGCCCTCACCTACCTGATTCCCGTGGTCATCGGGGGCCGGGCCGCGGTGCAGGCCGCGATGGCCGAACTCGAACGCGGTGCCCCCTGGCGGTTGTCGGTCGCGAACGTGGGTCTGGTGCTGTGCGTGCTGCCGGTGCCGAGTCTCGTGCGCGTGGTGTGCTCGATGCTGGTGCTGGTGGCGTTCGCGTCGTTCCTGCCGCTGGTCGTGCGTGCGGTGCTGGCGGCCCGTCGCATGCGGGGCGTGCCGTCCGCACCCGGGGTGCGCGAACCGATGCCCGCGGCGCGGCGTCTCGGCATCGCGGCGGCAGGGGTCGCGGTGGTCGTGTTCGCCGCGGTCGGTGGTGTGGCGGCCGACCCGGCGGCCGTGGGTATTTCGAGTGTCGACACGGTGGCGGTCGCGGAGACCGGGCACACCACCGAGGTCCAGGTGCGCGTCGAGGGCATGCGGTTCGTGCCGGCCGTGCTCGACGTCCCGGCGGGTGACCGTCTGGTGATCGAGTTCGTCAATTCCGGTGAGGATCGGCACGATCTGGTGCTCGCCAACGGCAAACGCACGGGCCGGATTGCTCCCGGGGAGTCCGCCGTCCTCGATGCCGGGGTGATCGGCGGCACCGTCGACGGCTGGTGCTCGGTCGCCGGCCACCGTCAGATGGGGATGACGTTGCAGGTCCGCGCCGCCGGTGCCGCGCCGGTGTCGCACGACGGACACGACGGCGCCGAGCTCCATGCCGGTGCAACCACGGACACCGTGGACGTCGCGCACAGTCTCATGATCGACCCCGGACCCGGCTTCGTCCCGCACGACGCGACCGCACCGGCAGCCCGGCCCGATCACCGGATGACGCTGGCGGTCTCGGAGGTGGAGCGCGAGGTGGCTCCGGGAATCACGCAGAAGCTGTGGACGTTCGGCGGCACCGCACCCGGTCCGACTCTGCGCGGCCGGATCGGTGACGTCTTCGAGATCACGCTCGTCAACGACGGGACGATCGGGCATTCGATCGACTTCCACGCCGGGGCGCTCGCCCCGAACGGTCCGATGCGCACGATCGCGCCGGGCGAGTCGCTGACGTACCGGTTCACCGCGACCCGCGCCGGAATGTGGTTGTACCACTGCTCGTCGATGCCGATGTCGGTGCACATCGCCAACGGCATGTTCGGGGCGGTGATCATCGACCCGCCGGATCTGCCTGCGGTGGACCGCGAATACGTTCTCGTGCAATCCGAGTTGTATCTCGGTGCACCGGGCGGCGAGGTGGACGCTGCGAAGGTCGCCGCCGGAACACCGGATCTGGTGGTGTTCAACGGGTACGCGAATCAGTACGACCACGCTCCGCTGCAGGCCCGCACCGGCGAGCGCGTCCGCATCTGGGTGCTGCCCGCCGGTCCCGACCGCGGCACGTCGTTCCACGTGGTCGGTGGGCAGTTCGACACGGTGTGGGCCGAGGGCGAGTATCGTCTGCGGCCCGGCACCGGCGGAGCGCAGACCCTCGGATTGTTCCCGGCACAAGGCGGATTCGTGGAACTGGAGTTTCCGGAGCCGGGTCGCTATCCGTTCGTCACGCACGCGATGACCGACGCCGAGAAGGGGGCGCACGGTGTCGTCGAGGTGCTTCCCCTGCCTTGACCGTCGCGGCGGGAGGCAGTATCGGAAATTATCAGTGCCCGGGACGGATTCACCGTCCCGGGCACTGCACCCTCCCCCGGGTCTAGCGGGCCGCGTCGAGGCGGTCGACGGTCTTGTCGTATTCCGCCACCAACTCGGCCATGATCTCGGCCACCGGCCGGATCTCGTTCATGCGTCCGACGATCTGCCCCGCGGGCATCGCGACGACCTCGGGGTCGCTGCCCGCCGAGATCCGCTGATGCGCCTCGCTGACGAGAATGTTCTGCAGCGGCATCGGCAGCGGTGCCGGTGCATCCGGCTTCGCCCACGCATCGGTCCACTTGGTCTTGAGCAGCCGGGCGGGCTTGCCCGAGTAGATCCGCGAGCGAACGGTGTCCGCGGAGGTCGCGGCGAGCAGTGCCCGCTGAACCGCGGTGGGGCCCTTGTCCGCTCCACCGAGCTTGTACTCGGAGGTGGTCAGCCAGTACGAGCCCATCCACACCCCGGACGCGCCCAGCGCCAGCGCCGCCGCGACCTGACGGCCGGAGCCGATGCCGCCGGCGGCCAGCACCGATGCGGAATCGCCGATCGCATCGACGATTTCCGGCCACAGCACCATCGAGGCAATCTCACCGGTGTGACCGCCCGCCTCGTAGCCCTGCGCGATGACGATGTCGACACCGTTCTCGACGTGCCGCTTCGCGTGGTCGACGGCACCGGCGAGCGCCGCCACCGGCACACCGTGTTCGTGCGCGAGGTCGATGACGTCCTTCGGCGGGGAACCGAGAGCGTTGGCGATCAGCGCCGGACGATGCGCGAGCGCGACGTCCACGTGCGAACGCGCCACCGAGTGCAGCCAGCCCAGCACACCCGTGGCGTGTTCGGCGTCGTCCCCGAGCGGCGGTACTCCCAGTTCGGTGAGGGTGCGGTCGACGAACGCACGGTGCTCCGCGGGGATGAGCTTGTCGAGGTCGACGGCGGAGCCCTCGGTGGGCACCTTCGCCGGCATCACGATGTCGACGCCGTACGGCTTGCCGTCGGTGTTCTCGTCCATCCAGGTGAGCGTCTCGTCGAGCTCCTCCGGATCGTTGAACCGCACGCATCCCAGGACGCCGAGCCCACCGGCCCGGCTGATGGCCGCTGCCACGTGCTCGGACGGGGTGAACCCGAAGATCGGGTAGTCGATTCCGAACTTCCTGCTGAGGTCGGTCTGCATCCGCCGTCCCTTCTATCCGGCCTTGGCGGCGGAGCCGTTGGTGTAATCGTCGTCCGCGGGACGCGATTCGGTCTGCTCGTGCGCCCAGCGGTAGTCGGGCTTGCCGGCCGGGGACCGCTTGATCTCGTCGACGAACCAGATGCTGCGCGGCACCTTGTACCCGGCGATCAGGGAGCGGCACGCATCGGCGAGCGCGTTGGCGGACGGACGATCGCCGTCCCGGGTGGCGACGACTGCGGCGACGCGCTGCCCCCAGCGTTCGTCCGGAACGCCGACCACGAGGGCGTCGAACACGTCGGGGTGGGACTTGAGCGCGGCCTCGACCTCTTCGGGGTAGATCTTCTCGCCGCCGCTGTTGATGGAGACCGAGCCGCGGCCGAGCATCGTGACGCTGCCGTCCGCCTCGACCTGGGCGTAGTCGCCGGGGATCGAGTAACGGACGCCGTTGATCTCACGGAAGGTGGCCTTCGTCTTGACCTCGTCCTTGTAGTAGCCGATCGGGATGTGACCGCTGCGGGCGATCAGGCCGATCTTGCCCGAACCCGGCTCGACAGGGTTGCCGTCCTCGTCGAGCACCGCGGTGGACGCGTCGATCTTCACTGTGGGCGCACCGACGTGCGACTGCCCCTTCGTGACGAATCCGATTCCGCCGAAGCCGGTTTCGGACGAGCCGATGGAATCGGAGATCACCCGGTTCGGCAGCTGGTCGAGGAACTTGTCCTTGAGCGCCGGGGAGAACAGCGCCGCGCTCGATCCGATGAAGAACAGGGTGGAGAGGTCGTAGGGCTGCCCGGTTTCCGGGTTCCCTTCGGCGAGGGCGTCGAGCATCGGCTGCGCCATCGCGTCGCCCGTGATGAAGATGAGGTTGACCTTGTGCTCGTCGATGACCTGCCACACGCCGTGACCGCTGAACTCGGCGAGGAGAACGACCTTGCCGCCGCCGAAGAGCGCCTGCAGCGTCGCCCACTGCGCGCCGCCGTGGATCATCGGCGGGATGGGCAGACGAACGAGGGGGGCGGTCTCGGCACCCTGCTTCGCGAGATCCCACTCGTCCTGGACGTATTCGCCGGTGGCGAAGTTGATGCCGCCGCCAAGCACGCGCCACACGTCCTCGTGCCGCCACATGACGCCCTTCGGGGCACCGGTGGTGCCGCCGGTGTAGAGCATGTACAGGTCGTCGGCGCTGCGCTCACCGAAATCGCGTTCGGGCGAACCCTGGGCGAGCGCGTCCTCGTATTCGACTGCGCCGGTGGCCGAGTCGTCGAGAGCGGTGCCGTCCTCGACGACGATCAGGGTCTTCAGCTGCGGGGTGGACGGCAGCACGTTGGCGACCTTGTCGGCGTAGCGGCGCTCGTACACCAGCGCCACCATGTCCGAGTTGTCGAAGATGTACTGCAACTCGTTCTCGACGTACCGGTAGTTGACGTTGACCATCACCGCGCGGATCTTGAACACCGCGACCATGGCTTCGATGGCCTCGATGGTGTTGCGCGAGTAGATGCCCACCTTGTCGCCCGGCTGGACGCCGTGTTCGAGCAGGTAGTGGCCGAGCCGGTTGGCTCGTTCCTCCAGTTGCGCGTAGCTGATCTCGCGACCGTCCGCCGAGAGCGCGATGCGGTCGGGGACGAGGTCGATTGCGTGCTCTACGAGGTCTGCGATGTTTAGGGCCACGCCATCAAAGTAGAACGTGTTACCGTTTCTGACAAGACCTGAATGAGATCCAGTTCACAACACCTCAGGAGTTGTCAGTGTCCACTACCGCGCCCTCCGGCACACCCGAAACTTCGGACATTTCGGATCGTGCGCCGCACTGCCTCGTCGAGCAGCGCGGCCACGTGCTCATCGTGACGATGAACCGACCCGAGGCCCGCAATGCCCTGTCGGGCGAAATGATGGCGATCATGACGGAGGCGTGGGACCGCGTCGACAACGATCCCGAGATCCGGGTCGCGATCCTCACCGGTGCGGGCGGCGCGTTCTGCGCGGGCGCCGATCTCAAGGACATGAACAAGTCCGCACCCGGCGACAAGTTCGCCGGTGGCGGCTGGGACCTGTCGAAGCTGCCCGCCCTGCTCAAGGGCCGTCGCCTCACCAAACCGCTCATCGCCGCCGTCGAGGGCCCCGCGATCGCCGGCGGGACCGAGATCCTGCAGGGCACCGACATCCGTGTCGCCGGTGAGAGCGCCAAGTTCGGTGTGTCCGAGGCGAAGTGGGGACTGTTCCCGCTCGGTGGTTCCGCGGTCCGGCTGGTCCGGCAGATCCCCTACACGATCGCCGCGGACATCCTGCTCACCGGTCGCCACCTGAAGGCCGCCGAAGCGAAGGAGATCGGGCTGATCGGTCACGTCGTCCCGGACGGCCGAGCGCTCGACAAGGCCCTCGAGATCGCCGAAACCATCGCGGCCAACGGCCCCCTCGCCGTCCAGGCGATCCTCAAGACCATCCGCGACACCGAGGGCATGCACGAGGAAGAAGCGTTCCGCATCGACGCCGAACTCGGTGCCGCGGTGTTCAAGAGCGCGGACGCGAAGGAAGGCCCCCGCGCCTTCGCCGAGAAGCGTGCGCCGAAGTTCACCGGAGCCTGACACTCCCCTCCCCTCGCCTCGCCTCGCCCGCCTCCGGCGGTCCGAGCGAATGTATCCCTCGTCTCCTTCAATCGAGTGGGTGTACCACTCGCTCACGTGCGGGAGGGTGTCGCGGTCGTGATCCCCGGTTCATTCGCCGGGAATCACGACTCGAACGTGGGGCCGTGGACGCGACCGCGCCAACTCGAAGTGCCGGACCAGCTCGGTCACAACCCGATCCGGGCTGTCCCGAAGTGCGCTGGGCGCGGTCGCCAGGACGATGATGCCCAGACTTTGCATTCTCGTCCGTCGCTCCAGCGTCCTCTTGTAGTCGGCCGGCGAGAGGTGCCATGCGAGCGAGTCGATCTCCCAAGCCATCGCGACCTCGTCGATCCAGCCGTCGGGACGCGCGACGAACCTGCCGTGACCATCGACGACGTCCCGGTTGAACACCATCTCCGGTAACCCACTGCGCAGCCAGAGTTTCCGTGCGTGCACTTCCGGGACCGAATGTACGTTCGCCGCCACCTCCCGCAGCACCTTCCGTGGGAACGCCGAACCTCGGCCGCTGCCGGCCTCGAGTTCCTCCGACAATTGGGGCACCGTCACTGCTCCCCGCTGCACGACTTCGGCGATCAACGCACGCGTCGTGTCCAGCGTCGTGCAGCGGCGTGCCGCATCGAGAACGGCCCGAACGATCGGCGCACAGCGAAGTCCTCGCCGAGCCACGTGTTCCGGCATTCGGCGCGTACGTTCCACCAGCACGAATTCTTTCGATTGGATGCGCTGTTCCGCCGGAAGCAGGATGTGGGCTCCGGATCCGGCGCTGTCGAATCCGTACTCGCGGAGCGCCGCGCGCCCGGTCAGGATCGCTGTTTCACCGCTGTACATCAGCGCCGCGACGGACCGCTGGTGATCCGTCAGCCGCCCGTTCTTCAGGTGGATGATCCCCGGGAGAACGCGCTCCCAGGGACCGCCCGGCCTGCACCTCTGGTGGATTGCCGAACCCGACACCCCGACCCTCCGCAGCGTCGAATCCGCGATGATTCCGTGGTTCGCGATCCTGAGCAACGTCTCGGGGTCCCCTGCCCATTCTCCTCGTCTCATGCGCCGATCATGCGATGCCGTCGTCGGCCTCGAGCCGTCGAGACGCCACTGCCGCAGGATCTGTGGATAGAACGCCCGCCTGTGGACAACGACCCCCCGCTCGGGGCGTCCCCCACCCTCTTCGGCCGAGCGAGTGGTACACCCACTCGATTGAAGGAGACGAGGGATACATTCGCTCGGACCGCCGGAGGCGGAACAGAACATCGGACCGCCGGAGGCGGAACAGGTCAGCCCAGCACGACGTCCGCCAGCGACCTCACGTGGTCGGCATTTCGGCAGGCGACGAGCAGCATCGTCACCCCCGCGTCCTCCCACCGACGCACTCCGTCCCGCACCTCGTCCCGGTTGCCCACGATCATCGTCTCGGCCACCATCTCGTCCGGAATGACCGCGGCCGCTTCGTCTTTGCGACCGGACCGGAACAGCGACGTCACCTCCTCGACGACCGCGTCGTAGCCCATGCGCCGGTAGACCTGGGCGTGGAAGTTCAGTTCGGGGGCGCCCATTCCGCCGATGTACAGGGCCATGATCGGCTTCTGCGCGGCGAGGGTCGCGGCCTTGTCGTCGGTGACGACTACCTGGCAGGTCGCGGCGATCTCGAAGTCCTCGCGGGTGCGCCGGGCGCCGGGACGGGCGAAGCCCTCGTCGAGCCACTTGTTGTACATGGGGGCGAGGCGCGGCGAGTAGTAGATGGCGAGCCAGCCGTCCGCGATCTCCGCGGTGAGCGCCACGTTCTTCGGTCCTTCGGCGCCGAGCCAGATGGGGATGTCGGCGCGGAGCGGATGAGTGATGGACTTGAGCGGCTTGCCGAGTCCGCTCGCGCCCTCACCGGTGTAGGGCATCGGGTAGTGCGGCCCGTCGCTGGTGACCGGTTCCTTGCGTTCCAGGACCTTCCGGACGATCTCGACGTATTCGCGGGTGCGGGCGAGCGGCTTGGCGAACGGTTGCCCGTACCAGCCCTCGACGACCTGCGGGCCGGACACGCCGAGTCCGAGGATGTGCCGGCCGCCGCTGAGGTGGTCGAGGGTCAGCGACGCCATCGCGGTGGCGGTCGGTGTGCGGGCCGACAACTGGACGACGGAGGTGCCCAGGCGGAGTCGTTCGGTCTCGGCACCCCACCAGGCAAGAGGGGTGTACGCGTCCGAACCCCAGGACTCCGCGGTGAAGACGGCGTCGTAGCCCGCGGCTTCGGCGGCGGCAACGAGTTCCGGTGCGTTCGCCGGCGGCTGTGCGCCCCAGTATCCGAGCTGCAATCCCAGTTTCATGTGGCACCTTTCGCGATGGTCGCCGGTGCGGAACCGGCCTGGTCGGACGCTACCCTTGCCTCAAATCCTAGAACCTGTTCTACTCGAAGTTGTGAGCCTGGGAAAGAGCGCGGTTGTCGAGCCACCGCTGAGCGCACCACTGAATCTGAAGTTCGACTACACCCGATCCACCGGACCGACCGTGGGCGCCTTCGTCACCGGTCTGCGCGACGGACGGATCGTGGGGGCACGTGCCTCCGACGGCCGGGTGCTCGTTCCGCCGCCGGAGTACGACCCGGTCACCCACGAGCCGTTGCTCGATTTCGTCGAGGTCGGGCAGACCGGAACGGTCCTCAGCTGGACGTGGAACGCACAGCCGCTTCCGGGCCAGCCGTTCGACCGCCCGTTCGCGTGGGCGTTCATCCGGCTCGACGGCGCCGATTCCTCGATCCTGCACGCGGTGGACGTCGCCTCCCCCGAGGACATCGAGACCGGCATGCGGGTGCGGGTGCGCTGGGCCGACGAGCGCGTCGGCCACATCAACGACATCGCGGCGTTCGAACCCGGTGAGGCCACCGAGACGCCGGCCGCCGACGCGGGCGAGCCGGTCTCGATGATCGTCACCCCGATCGACCTGCACTACAAGCACACCGCCTCCGCCGAGGAGTCCTACTACCTGCGCGGTCTCGCCGAAGGCAAGTTCATCGGCGGCCGCACGGGCCCGGGCGACCCCGTCTACATTCCGCCCCGCGGCTCGAGCCCGACCGACGGCATCCCGACCAAGGAACAGGTGGAGCTGTCCGACAAGGGCACTGTCACCACCTTCTGCATCGTCAACGTCCCGTTCATGGGGCAGCAGATCAAGCCGCCCTACGTCGCGGCCTACGTGCTGCTCGACGGCGCGGACATTCCGTTCCTGCATCTGATCCTCGAGTGCGACGCCGCCGATGTGCGCATGGGCATGCGCGTCGAGGCCAAGTGGCGACCGCGCGAGGAGTGGGGGCACACCCTGCGCAACGTCGAATACTTCCGTCCCACGGGCGAACCCGATGCGGACTACGACACGTTCAAACACCACCTCTAGGGAGCATCGGGAACAATGACAGACATCGCAGTCGTCGGCTTCACCCACGCACCCCACGTGCGTGAGACCACCGGCACCACCAACGGCGTCGAAATGCTCGTCCCGTGCTTCCACGACCTTTACGAGCGCCTCGGAATCACCAAGAGCGACATCGGTTTCTGGTGCTCCGGCTCGTCGGACTACCTTGCCGGACGGGCGTTCTCCTTCATCTCCGCGATCGACGCGATCGGGGCCGTACCGCCGATCAACGAATCGCACGTCGAGATGGACGCAGCCTGGGCCCTGTACGAGGCATGGGTCAAGCTGATCACCGGCGAGGTCGACACGGCCCTCGTGTACGGCTTCGGCAAGTCCTCCGCGGGCAACCTGCGCCGCACCCTCTCCATGCAGCTCGACCCGTACCTGGTCGCGCCGCTCGGCGTCGACTCGCTCGCCCTCGCCGGCCTCCAGGCGCGCTCCGGTCTCGAGTCCGGCAAGTGGACCGAACGCGAGATGGCGGAGATCGCGGTGCGCAGCCGTGCCGCCGCCAAGAACAACCCGAAGTCGCAGATCAGCGGCGATTTCGACGTCGACGACCTGCTCGCGCAGCCGTTCGTCGCCGACCCGCTGCGCAAGCACGACTGTGCGCCCGTCACCGACGGTGCCGCCGCGATCGTCCTCGCGTCCGGAGACCGCGCCCGCGAACTGTGCGAGAACCCGGCGTGGATCACCGGTATCGAACACCGCATCGACTCACCGAATCTCGGCGCCCGCGACCTCACCGTCGCCCCGTCCGCGCAGGCCGCGGCGCACGCGGCGACCGGCGGCGACACCGCCTTCGACATCGCGGAACTGCACGCGCCCTTCACCCATCAGGAACTGATCCTGCGCGAGGCGATCGGCCTGGGCGACTCCACCGTGATCAACCCGTCGGGTGGCCCGCTGACCGGCAACCCGATGTTCTCCGGCGGACTCGAACGCATCGGGTACGCCGCGCAGGCGATCATCGACGGCCGCGCCGGCCGCGCACTCGCACATGCGACGAGTGGTCCTGTACTGCAACAGAATCTGGTAGCCGTTCTGGAGGGACGCAACTGACATGGCCAAACAACCGGCAGCAGTCCTCGGTACGGGACAGACCCACTACGTCGCCAAGCGGCACGACGTCTCGATGGCCGGCCTGGTCCGCGAGGCCATCGACCGCGCGATGCTCGACGCGCAGGTCGGCTGGGACGACATCGACGCCGTCGTCATCGGCAAGGCACCGGACCTGTTCGAGGGTTCGATGATGCCCGAACTCGCGATGGTCGACGCGATCGGCGCGACCGGCAAGCCCATGCTGCGCGTGCACACCGCCGGTTCCGTGGGTGGTTCCACCGCGAACGTCGCCGCGAGCCTCGTGCAGTCCGGCGTGCACCGCCGCGTGCTCGCCGTCGCGTGGGAGAAGCAGTCCGAGTCGAACGCGATGTGGGCACTGTCGACGCCCGTCCCGTTCACGATGCCCGTCGGCGCGGGCGCCGGCGGCTACTTCGCGCCGCACGTGCGCTCGTACATCCGCCGCTCCGGCGCCCCCGAGCACATCGGCGCGATGGTCGCGGTCAAGGACCGTCTCAACGGCGCGAAGAACCCCTACGCGCACCTCAAGCAGCCCGACATCACCCTCGAATCGGTGCAGGCGTCCCAGATGCTGTGGGACCCGATCCGCTACGACGAGACGTGCCCGTCCTCCGACGGCGCATGCGCCATCGTGATCGGCGACGCGGACACCGCCGCGGCCCGCGAATCCGCCGGGCACAAGGTCGCGTGGATCCACGCGACGGCGATGCGCACCGAACCCACCACCTACTCCGGCCGCGACCAGGTGAACCCGGAGGCGGGCCGCGTCGCTGCGGCCGCGCTGTGGAAGGACGCGGGCATCACCGACCCGCTCACCGAGATCGACTGCGGCGAAATCTATGTGCCGTTCTCGTGGTTCGAGCCGATGTGGCTCGAGAACCTCGGGTTCGCCGAGGAAGGCTCCGGCTGGAAGCTCACCGAGGCCGGCGAGACCGCAATCGGCGGTCGCATCCCGCTCAACATGTCGGGCGGCGTGCTCTCGTCGAATCCGATCGGCGCATCCGGCATGATCCGGTTCGCGGAGGCCGCGATCCAGGTGATGGGCAAGGCCGGCGAGCACCAGGTCGACGGTGCACGCAAGGCCCTCGGGCACGCGTACGGTGGTGGCTCCCAGTACTTCTCGATGTGGGTCGTCTCCTCCGAACGTCCGACGCACTAGAAGGGACCGGTCATGGTCAAGTTCACCGTCGGTGTCGCGATGACGCCGCTGGACCAGCTCCCGGGACTCGCGAGAACCGCCGAGGAGTGCGGGTTCTCGTCGATCGCGCTGCCGGATTCGCTGTTCTTCATGGAGAAGCAGACGGTCGACTACCCGTACACGCCGGACGGTTCGCGGATGTGGACCCCGGACACGCCGTGGGTCGATCCGCTGATCGCCGCCGCCGCGATGGGAGCGGTGACCTCGACGATCGGGTTCTACACCCAGGTACTCAAGCTGGGTTCCCGGAACCCGGTGCTCCTGGCCCGGCAGGTCGGGTCGGTCGCCAACCTCACCGGCAACCGCTTCGGATTCGGCGTCGGAATCGGCTGGGCGCCCGAAGAATTCGAGTGGTGTGGCGCGCCGTATGCGAAGCGGGGCAAGCGGGTCGACGAGATGATCGAGGTCATCAAGCTGATCCTCGGCGGCGGTATGGTCGAGCATCACGGCGAGTTCTTCGACTTCGACCGGTTGCAGATGAGCCCGGCGCCGAGCAAGCCCGTGCCGTTCTACATCGGCGGGCACACCGACGTGGCGTTGCGTCGCGCAGCGCGCGTCGGTGACGGCTGGACCTCGGCGATGATCAAGTTCGACGACCTGACCGCCGTGATCGACCGCCTGCGAGTGCTGCGCGCCGAGTACGGCCGCAGCGACCTTCCGTTCGAGATCCAGGCGGTGTCCGTCGACCGGTTCGGTTCGTCCGGTTACGCCGAACTCGCCGACGCCGGGGTCACCGACATCATCGTGGTGCCGTGGATCTTCGACGGCCACGGTTTCGACTCTCCGCTCGAGGCGAAACAGGAGTCTTTGCATCGCTTCGCCGACAAGTACATTCACGGAAGGAACGCGGTATGAGCGAGGAGCATCCCGCCCGGATCGCGGCGCGTGCGTCGCAGGCCGCGGCCAGTGCCCGCCGCAAGGACGAGTGGCTGGCGCTGTTCGCCGAGGACGGCTGCGTCGAGGACCCGGTCGGCCCGTCCGGTTTCGATCCGGAGGGTAAGGGCCACCGCGGCCGGGAGGCGATCTCCGCGTTCTACGACATGACGATCGCGAACACCGAGAAGCTCGAGTTCCTCATCGACGACGTGCTGGTGTGCGGCGACGAGTGCGTCAACATCGGCACGATCCGGACCACGCTGGCCGGCACCGTCATCGACGCCGAGGGCGTGTTCGTGTACCGGACCGACGGCGACGGGAAGATCGCGTCGCTGCGCGCGTTCTGGGAGGTCGAGCGGGCCATGAAGACGGCTCGCCCCGTCGAGTAGCCGGTATTCTCGGCCCATGACCGTGGCCGGGATCGTTCTCGCTGCAGGGGACGGCTCGCGGTTGGGTGGTCGCGCGAAAGCGCTTCTGCCCCACCGCGGCCGTCCCCTGTTGCATACCGTCGTCGATGCGCTGCGGGAGGGCGGTTGCGACGAGGTCGTCGTGGTCGTCGGCGCCTACGGAGAGGACGTCGCCGCACAGTGCGGCCCCGACGTGACGATAGTGCGCAATCCGCTTTGGGCGGAAGGGATGTCGACGTCGCTGCGGGCGGGCGTCGGTGCGTCGTCCGGGCACGCGACGGTGGCGTTGACCGTGGTGGATTTCCCCGGAATCACCGCCGAACTCGTGCACACCGTGCTGTCGGAACACGAGCCCGGGACGGTGACGCTGCCGGTGTTCGGCGACCGGCCGGGGCATCCCGTCGTGTTCGACCGCTCCGACGCGGTTGCCGCCGCCGCGCAGGCCACCGGCGACGAGGGCGCCCGGTCGTTCCTGGCACGCAACCGCGACCGCGTGCGACGTCTCGACTGCTCGTCCCTCGCCGACGCGGCGGACATCGACACTCCCGAGGACCTGCATCTTCTGGACGACCCCCGGAACGGATGATGGGTGCCTCTCCGCTCGACGACGGAGAGGCACCCATCACCGGGAGCCGCGGGGGTCAGTGCTTGACGGGGCAGCCACCCTGGGTCTTGTAATCGACCTGGAATTCCTTGATGCCGTTGAGCCACGCAGAGCGCAGTCGCTTCGGGTCGGCGACCTTGGTGATGTCCGGGACGAGGTCGGCGATCGCGTTGAAGATGATCTCGATCTCCATGCGGGCCAGGTTCGCGCCGAGGCAGAAGTGCGCGCCGGTGCCGCCGAAAGCCAAGTGCGGGTTGGGATCACGCAGGATGTTGAACTCCCGCGGGTTCTCGAACACCTCTTCGTCGTTGTTCGCCGACGCGTACAGCATCACGACACGGTCGCCCTTGCGGATCGTCTGGCCGCCGAGTTCGGTGTCCTCGAGGGCGGTGCGCTGGAACGAGGTGACCGGCGTGGCCCAGCGGATGATCTCGTCGACCGCGGTCTTCGGACGATCACGCTTGAAGATCTCCCACTGCTCGGGATGCTCGAGGAACGCGAGCATGCCGTGCGTGGTGGCGTTGCGGGTGGTCTCGTTGCCGGCGACCGCGAGGACGATGAAGAAGAATCCGAACTCCTCGGGCGAGAGTTCGTCGCCGTCGATGTCCGCCTCGATGAGCTTGGTGACGATGTCGTCGGCCGGGCATTCCTTACGGGCCGCCGCCATCTGGTAGGCGTAGCCGAGGACCTCCATCGACGCCATGGCCGGGTCCGCGGTGTTCTCCGGATCGTCGTAGCCGGTCATCTGGTTCGACCACTCGAAGATCTTGGTGCGGTCCTCCTGTGGCACACCGATCAGGTCGGCGATGGCCTGCAGCGGAAGTTCCGCCGCGATCTGGGTGACGAAGTCGCCGTTGCCTTCCTTGGCGGCGGCTTCGACGATCGTGCGGGCGCGGCGCTCGAGGTCCTCGCGCAGTGCGTTGATGGCGCGGGGGGTGAAGCCGCGGGCGACGAGCTTGCGGAGCTTGGTGTGTTCCGGGGCGTCCTTGTTGAGCAGGACGTGGCGCTGCAGTTCGATGTTGGCGCGCTCCATGTCGTCGGCGAAGCGCGGGATCGCGGTGTTCTCCCAGTTCGAGAACACGTCGCTGCGGCGGGAGACCTCGCGGACCTCCTCGTGTCGGGAAACGACCCAGAAGCCTTCGTCGTGGAAACCACCCTTGTCGGGGGACTTCTTGTTCCACCAGACCGGCGCCGTGCGACGCAGCTCGGCGAACTCTTCGAACGGCATGCGCCCTTCGTAGAGGTCGGGGTCGGTGAAGTCGATGTCTTCGGGAATGTTGGGCTGCGCCACCACTGAACTCTCTCCTACCCTGGCCGGTACATCACACACCCGTGATGTGGAACACGTTCTAGATCCATTCAAACACAGGCGAGCCGCAAGACCAAGGAATCCGTGGCTCCCGGTCACTCGGACACGCCTTGTCCTCCTTGGGAACCTGTTCTATTTTGCGAAGACAGGAGCAGAAAGGAGCCCGCCGTGGGCACACCAGTCATCGTCGAGGCGGCACGCACCCCGATCGGCAAGCGCGGCGGATGGCTCGCCGGTCTGCACGCCGCCGAGATCCTCGGGGCCGCGCAGAGCGGACTCGTCGAACGCGCCGGCATCGACCCGATGCTCGTCGAGCAGGTCATCGGCGGCTGCGTCACCCAGGCCGGTGCCCAGTCGAACAACATCACCCGCACCGCCTGGCTGCACGCCGGACTGCCCTGGCAGACCGGCGCCACGACCGTCGACTGCCAGTGCGGTTCCGCGCAGCAGGCCAACCACATGATCGCCGGTCTCATCGCGACCGGTGCCATCGACGCCGGCATCGCCTGCGGTGTCGAGGCCATGTCTCAGGTTCCGTTGGGCGCCAACGTCGGTGAGCACGCCGGGCCGCGTCGTCCCGCGTCCTGGAACATCGACATGCCCGACCAGTTCGGCGCCGCAGAGCGGATCGCGCGTCGCCGCGGTATCACCCGCGAGGACGTCGACGCGCTCGGTGTGCGCTCGCAGGCCCTGGCCAAGCAGGCGTGGGAGGAGGGCCGCTTCGACCGCGAGGTGCTGCAGGTCGTCGCGCCCGTCGTCGACAAGGAAGGCAACCTCACCGGCGAGAAGCAGACCGTCACCCGCGACCAGGGTCTGCGCGAGACGACCGCCGAGTCGCTCGCGAAGCTGAAGCCGGTCGTCGAGGGTGGCGTGCACACCGCCGGCACGTCGTCGCAAATCTCCGACGGTGCCGCCGCGGTGCTGCTCATGGACGAGGCGAAGGCGAAGGCACTGGGCCTGAAGCCGCGGGCCCGCATCGTCGCGCAGGCCCTCGTCGGCGCCGAACCCGAGTTCCACCTGGACGGTCCCGTGCAGGCCACCGCGAAGGTCCTGGAGAAGTCCGGGATGAGCATCGGCGACCTGGACCTGTTCGAGGTCAACGAGGCGTTCGCGTCGGTGCTGCTGTCGTGGGCGCAGGTCCACGGGCCGGACATGGACAAGGTGAACGTCAACGGTGGTGCGATCGC
Organism: Rhodococcus sp. O3; assembly: GCF_048897285.1. Taxonomy (NCBI): domain Bacteria; kingdom Bacillati; phylum Actinomycetota; class Actinomycetes; order Mycobacteriales; family Nocardiaceae; genus Rhodococcus; species Rhodococcus sp. O3. The sequence goes on along the minus strand of NZ_JBMBTE010000002.1, from coordinate 36,082 downwards.
GCTCGGCCACCCGGTCGGCTCGACCGGTTCGCGGCTGATCACGACCGCGTTGCACGAGCTCGAGCGGCGCGACGCGTCGACGGCGCTCATCACGATGTGCGCCGGCGGCGCCCTCGCAACCGGCACCATCATCGAGCGGATCTGACGTGAGCACGACACCCGCCGCACCGCCCGGTCTGGATTCGAAGTGGACCGTCTCGATCATCAAGTGGATGTCACGGGCGAACGTGAAGGCCTATCGCGCCACCGGCGGCAGGCTCGGCGGAAAGTGGCGGGTGGGCAGTGCTTTTCCGTGGGGCATCCCGGTGTGCCTGCTGACCACGACGGGCCGCAAGACCGGTCGGCCGCGCACGCTGCCTTTGCTGTTCCTCGAGGACGGCGACCGCGTCGTGCTCGTCGCCTCGCAGGGCGGGCAGCCCAAACATCCCCTGTGGTACCGCAACATCCAGGCGAACCCGGAGGTGACGATCCAGATCCGGTCGCGGGTGCGGACGATGCGCGCCCGCGTCGCGACACCGGAGGAGCGTGCCGAATACTGGCCGAGACTCGTTGAGATGTATCCGGATTTCGACAAGTACCAGTCCTGGACGGAACGCACGATCCCGGTCGTCGTGTGTGATTGAACCTTCGCCTCTTCCCCCTGGGCCGGAACCGGCAATACTGGAGGAAGTTCTGCCCGCTCTCGAGAAGGGATGTCACCAGTGACAACCACCAACCATGATCAGGTACTCGATCGTCGTGAGATCGCCGCGGCCCTGCTGCGCGCGCTCGAACGACGCCACGAGGTCCTCGATGCCATCGTCGAGAGCGATGATCGATCCGACGCGATCGCCATGATCGCGCAGCTGCTCGACACGAACGAGCAGTGTGCGGAGGCCGTGCTCAATCTGCCGTTCCGGCGGTTGACGAAGGCCGAGCGCAAGAAGATCCGCGCGGAGCTCGAGGATCTCGACGCAGTGCTCACCTGGACGCCGGCCGAACGGCCCTACGCGACGGGTGCGCATTTCCGGATGCGGCCGATCTGCGACAGCGCCGCGGATACGGAGCTGTTCAAGGAACGTTGTGCCGAACAGCTCGACGACTCCAGCGACGAAAGGATCGCGCGCGAACGCGCTGCGGCGGCCGAACGCATCGACGACGAGACGGCGATGTGGCTCGTGGCGGAGGATTTGACCGGGGACGAGCCCAAGCCGGTCGGATTCGCGTTCGGTGAGCTGACCGGGCACGAGGTGGAGGTCCGCATCTGGGTCCGCCCCGAGCTGCGCAAGCAGGGCTACGGCACCGCGACCCTCAAGCAGGCCCGCACCGAGCTGGCCGCGTACTTCCCGGGTTCGACGCTGATCATCCGCACCCCCGCATAGCCCGTGCTCGTGCGCGGTTCCGGTAGCCACCGCCACCGGAACCGCGCACGCGTCGTTCAGGCGCCGTAGACCGGGGTCGGCGGCTGAGATCCGGCGATGAGCTTCTCGACGACCGGGCCGAGTTCCTTCGGATCCCAGCGCTCGCCCTTGTCGACGACCTCGCCGTGACGCCAGCCGTCGGCCACGGACACCTTGCCACCCTCGACCTCGAAGACGCGGCCGGTGATGTCCTTGGATTCGGCGCTGCCGAGCCACACGACCAGCGGCGAGACGTTCTCCGGCGCCATCGCGTCGAAGCCCTCCTCGGGCGCGGCCATCATCTCGGCCATCGCGCCGCCGGCACCGACGGTCATGCGGGTCCGCGCGGACGGCGCGATCGCGTTGACGGTGACGCCGTAGCGGCCGAACTCGGCGGCGGCCTGGATCGTCAGGGCCGCGATGCCGGCCTTGGCGGCGGCGTAGTTGCCCTGGCCGATGCTGCCCATCAGCCCCGCGCCGGAGCTGGTGTTGATGATCCGGGCGTCGACGGGATTGCCGGCCTTGGACTCGCTGCGCCAGTACGTCATCGCGTGCCGCATCGGCGCGAAATGACCCTTGAGGTGCACGCGGATGACCGCGTCCCACTCCTCTTCGCTCATGTTCGCGAGCATGCGGTCGCGGAGGAATCCGGCGTTGTTGACGAGAACGTCGAGGCGGCCGAAGTTGTCGAGCGCGGTCTTGATCAGGTTCGCGGCGCCGTCCCAGTCGGCGACGTCGTCGCCGTTGACCACGGCTTCACCACCGGCCGCGCGGATCTCCGCGACGACCTGTTCCCCGGGGGTCTCCCCGGTCGCCGACCCGTCGCTGCCGACACCGATGTCGTTGACCACGACCTTGGCGCCTTCCGCGGCGAATGCCAGCGCGTGGGCCCTGCCGAGCCCCCGCCCGGCGCCTGTCACGATGACGACGCGACCGTCCAGCAGTCCACTCACTTTGCCTCCTTCGTTCGTGCCGCTGCCAGGTAGGCAGGGCGTTCGCCGCCGCCGTGGACGGTCAGTGTGGATCCGCTGACGTACGCCGCCAGCGGGGATGCGAGAAATGCGGCGCAGTTGCCGATGTCGTCCGGGGTGGCCAGCCGGCCCGCCGGGACGGTCGCGCCGACGGCGGCGATACCTTCCTCGTCGCCGTAGAACAGGTGCGACTGTTCGGTGTCGACCATGCCGACCACGACCGAGTTGACCCGCACCTTCGGTGCCCATTCGACGCCGAGCGTCGTCGAGAGGCTGTCGAGGCCCGCCTTCGCGGCACCGTAGGCCGCGGTGCCGGGTGTCGGGCGGTGCGCGCTCACGCTCGAGATGTTCACGATCGAGCCGCCGCTGTCCTGCTGCTGCATCACCGCGTTCGCAGCCTGCGCAACGATCAGCGGCGCGAGCAGGTTGAGTTCGACGATCTTGGCGTGGAACTTGGGGCTGGCGTCGGCGGCGAGCGCGAAGGGTGAGCCACCGGCGTTGTTGACCAGCACGTCGAGCCTGCCGTGGCGGGCCACGATGGTGTCGACGAGTTCACGCACCCGATCCGGGTCACGCACGTCGCATTCGAGGAATTCGGCGGTGCGGCCGTCGATTTCGATGTTCTGCTCGGGCCGGTTCCGCGCGCACGTCACGACCGTCGCGCCTGCCCGCAGGAACGTCCGGGTGATGCCGGCGCCGACCCCACGTACGCCTCCGGTGATCAGCACAATTGCGCCGTCGAGTCCCAGATCCATCCGTGCCTCCACTCCGATTGATGCCCCATATTCCGGGGGCGCACTCAGGAACTTACCAAGCAATCGCTTGGTTTGTTAAGGCCGGTGTGTACTTCAGGCGGTCAGGACCGCCGAAAGGGCACACGGGCGGCTACGCCGCGAGATTCACCAACAGCAGGCGGCAGCTGCGCCTGATGTCGCTTTCGGCCTCCTCGAGGCTCGATCGGCCGTTGAGGTGCGCGATGATGACGCCGTACCAGAGCATCGACAGCAGCCGCAGCACGTCGCGGTCCGCGTCGGTGGGATCGGTGATGCCGGCGGCGTCGAGAACGATGCTCTGGAACTGCTCCTCGATCTTGACCGAGTCGGGTACCGCACCGGCGGCCGCGGTGCTGTTGGACTGCAACATCGCCAGCGCCAGCGACGGGTGCGCGACGAGTTCGCGGGTCATCTCGATCAGCGCCTCGCAGATCGCGTCCTGCGCGGACAGACCACGATCGGGCGCCGGGTTACGCCGGTACCGGGCGAACCGTTCGAGCCGATGCAGCATCACACCCACGAACAGGTGCGTCTTCGACGGGAAGTACCGGTAGAGCGTTCCGATCGCCACGCCGGCCCGCTTGGCGACCTCGGTCATCTGCACGTGCGCGAGATCGTGTTCGGTCGCGAGGTGCGCAGCCGCGTCCAGAATGCGGACGTGCCGCTCCCGCTGGTCCGCCGAAGACGGTTCGGCGCCGTCCCGCGCCACACCGATCCTGGGCATTGTCGCTCCCCTTTCCGTTCCGATCGCGACCGATTGTCCCATCGAGCAGGCCCTGGAGGGTCGTTCCGGCGCGCGGTAACACGAGCGTCCACCGAGCGGGAATCGGCCGCGGATCACTCGCCTGGCCCGCCGGGACCGGCGACGTGTGCGTCGCGGGGATCACGACATGATGGTCGGCCGGACCGTCGAGTTCGGATGTCTCGACGGCCCGGCCGATGCTGTTCTACCGCGGCGCGTTCGGAATCCGCGACCGCCGGCGAATCCTGGTCAGGCCACGCCCGCGGCGAGGAGGTCGCGGGCGTCGGCGCGACCGTCGAGGACGCGCGCGATGCGCAGTTTCACCTGCCACCGGCCATCCGCACGCACCAGTTCCCACCGGTTCGCGGTCACACGCTTGACGCGGAAACCCTTGTCCGTGTTGAGGATCAGCTGCGAATGGCAGGTGACAACCGCGGTGTCCCCGTCGATTCGAATGTTCAACGGATCGAGCAGATGGCCGCAGCCGCCGTGGATGTAGCCCTGGTGCGCCTCGGAACGCACCATCGCCATGATCGCGTCACGGCCCCGGTAAGCACCCGAATCGACTTCGTACACCCCGTCCTCGGTCCACAGCGCGCCGACCGCCTCGGCCGAGCCGCTGTCCACGGCCGGCCCGTAGGTCGTGATGAGCTGCTGGATCGCGAGGGTGTCCTCGAGCAGTTCGACGCGTCGGACGAGTTGCTCGACGAGTGTGGTCTGGTCGGTCATCGCCACTCCCTACGCTTGCGCGCTCGGCGGCGCGAACGCGGCGAGCGGTTCGGAACCGGACCAGTCGTGGCCCCAGTAGCTGTCTGCGGTGATCTCTTCGGCGGTGTAGAACGTCTCGTCGACGAGCGTGCCCTCGGTGCCGAACTCGATGTCCCAGCCGCCGGGGGCCCGCACGTAGAACGAGATCATCTTGTCGTTCGTGTGGCGGCCGAGTGTCGAGGAGATCGAGAAGCCCAGCGCACGAACACGATCGAGAGCCTGCCCGACCGCGTCGAGAGTCTCGACCTCGAGCATCAGGTGCACCAGGCCGGGCTGCTCGCTCGGCGGCGCCGGGCACAACGCGAGGCTGTGGTGGCGCCGGTTGACACCGAGGAACCGGACCCGCCGCGCCGGCGGCGGTGCCGACGGACCGCCGACGCGCATCGCGCCGCGCGGCAGGAAGCCGAGGACCTCGGTGTAGAACTCGTACACCCGGTCGAACCGGAAGCACGGCAGCACGACGTGCCCGAGTCCTTCCTCGCCGGTGTGGAACCGGCTCGCGAACGGGGTCACGACCGGGCTGTGGTCGAGCACCGGGCCGAAGAACACCTCGACGCGGGTGCCGCCCGGATCGTCGAACGCGATGACCTGCTCGGCGTCGCGGTACAGCGACTCCTGTTCCGACAGCACCTCGACGGCGATGCCGGCCTTCTCCACGGCCTCGCGCACCCGCTCGAGCGCGAACTGGTCGCGGACCTCCCAGCCGACGGCGAGTGCCTTGTCGGTCTCGCCGGGCAGCACGATCAGGCGTGCGCGGCGCTCGTCGATCCGCAGGTACAGCCCGTCCGGTTCCGGTCCGGAGCCGACCGCCATGCCGAGCCCGTCGACGACGAGTTCACGCCACCGGGCGATGTCTGTGGTCTGGATCCTGAGATATCCCAGGCCCCTGATGTCCGTCATTGTTCGATGTTCCTTCGTGACAGGTGGATTCGGCGATCAGATCATCGAGCGCATCATGCCCTGCGGCTCTTCGCCCAGCTGGGTGAGCGTGGCCGCGTGGAAGATCGAGCCGGGCACGTGGATGGCGTGGCTCAGGCCCGCGTGGGCGTCGCGCCAGAACCGCTGCAGCGGATTGGTGAGCTGCAGCGCACCGCCACCGGCCCGCGCGAAGATCTCGTCGACGGCGCGCACGGCACGCCAGGCCGCGGCGGTCTGGGTGCGCCGGCCGATGGCCCGCATCTCGAACGTGACCTCCTTCCCCTGCTCGGTCAGGTCCCAGAAACGATCGACGGTCTCGAGGATCGCGGCGCGCGACGCGGCGATCTCGGCGGCCGCGTCACCGAGCGCGGACAGCACGTACGGGTCCTGCTTGATCGCGGTGCCGGACACCGTCACCCGCGACTTCTGCGTTTCGATGTAGCAGTTGAGGGCGCCTTCGGCGATGCCGATCAGCGACGAGGTGATACCGAGCGGGAAGATGCACGAGAACGGGAACCGGTACAGCGTCTCGTCGCGTCCGGCATCCTTCCAGGCGACACCACCCATGACACGTTCGGCGGACAGCGTCCGGTACTCGGGCAGGAAGGCGTTCTCGATGACGAGGTCCTTCGACCCGGTGCCGCGCAGGCCCACGACGTTCCAGCTGTCGTGGTCGATGGTGTAGTCCGAGCGCGGCACCAGCACGTGCAGGGACTTCGGCGGGCTCAGCCGGTTGCCGTCCTTGTCGCCGAGCGCGGCACCGATCATGACCCAGTTGCAGTGGTCGGTGCCGGACGAGAAGGACCAGCGGCCGTTGAGGATGTAGCCGCCGTCGACGGGGGTGGCGACACCCATCGGCGCGTACGGCGAGGCGATCCACGTGTCGGGATCCTCGCCCCACACCTCCTGCTGGGCCTTGGGGTCGAAGAACGCCATCTCCCAGGGGTGCACGCCGACGATGCCGGAGACCCAGCCGGTTGCACCGTCCATGGCGCCGAGAGCCATTGCCGTCTCGGCGAATTCGCGCGGGTGCGCTTCGAGGCCGCCGAACTCGGCGGGCTGGAGCATCCGGATGACTCCGGAGTCCCGCAGTCGCTTGGCGCTGCGATCGGTCAGGCGCATCAGCTTGTCGCCTTCGGCGCCGTCGGCGCGGATCTCGTCGGCGAACGGGGTGAGCGAATCGAGAACCTGTCCCATGATCTTCCGGCTTTCTGTATGGCGCCCGGGTGATCGGGGCGGACGTCCGTGGGAGTCGCGCCCGCCGAGCGGGATCGAAGTGGGGTGAGCGGTATCGCTCACGCGTCCTTGCGGTTGAGGAAGGCGAGGACGGTGGCGAGCCACGCGTCGCGGGCCTCGATCATCGTCCAGTGCCCGCAGTTCGGGAAAACGTGCAGTTCGCCGTTGCGCAGCTCGCGCATCGGGAGCATCGCCATGTCGACGGGGCTGACGCGATCGTCGCGTCCCCACGTGATGAGGGTCGGTGCGGTGATCTTGCCGAGTTGCGCCCAGTAGGGGGTTTCGGTGGACGCGAGCGCGGCGCGGGCACCGGCTTGGAACGCGGCCGTGCTGTACATCCGGCGGGCGATCTCGAGCGTCTTGGGTTCGGTGGCGAGTTCCCAACGCTCCTGGATCAATTCGTCGGTGATGACGGCGGGGTCGTACACCATCGAGTGGAGCCAGCGGACGAGCTTCTCCCGCGTCGGGTCGTCGGTGAATTCCATCAGCAGCCGGATGCCCTCACCGGGCGACGGCGCGAACACCGACCGGCCGGCCCCGCCGATCGTGACGAGCTTGTGCACCCGGTCGGGTTCGGCGATGGCGAACTGGGTTCCGACGATGCCGCCCATCGAGTTTCCGATGATCGAGACGCGGTCGAGGCCGAGGGCGTCGAGGAAGTCGGTCACCGCGTGACGGGCCATCACCATGGGATGACCCGCGCACGGGTCGCTGACGCCGAAGCCGGGGAATTCGAGGACGAGGCAACGGAAGTGCTCGGCAAGATCGGCGAGCACACCCCGGTAGTTGCGCCATCCGGTCACACCCGGACCGGAGCCGTGCAGCAACAGCAGGGGCGGTCCGTCACCGGCTTCGTGGTATCGGAGCACACCACGGTCCGTCGTGATGGATCGCGCGGTCTCCTCGTAGCTCAGTTCCGTCGTCATGACCGGTACATTCCCAGCGACACCGGCACCGTGTGCGCAGGCTCCCGGTGAACGGGACCCGTTGCTAGGCCCATGCTCCGGCTCCACCGGCGACGAACTGCTCGGCCGTGTCGGGAACCGTGAAGGACACGGAATCGTCGGCGAGACGACGCGCGCGGCGCGGCGTCCCCAGCTCGGGGTAGAGCATGCGCGAGACGTCGCGCGCGGCGTCGGCGACGAGTGGTGCGATGCGGTCGAGGTGACCGGGACGAGTCGGGCCGCACAGCGAGATGCCCGCGACCGGGCCCTGGGGGCTGCGGACGGGCGCGCCGACGCATGCCATGCCGGCCATCGCCTCGCCGGTTTCGAAGGCCAGCCCGTGCCGCTGCCGGATCCGGCCCAGTTCGCGGTGCAGTACCCCGAGGTCGGAGATGGTGCGGTCGGTGCGGCGCGGCAGGCCGGCGCTGTACAGCGCGTCGACGTGCTCGGGCTGCAGGCCGGCGAGGATGGCCTTGCCGCACGCGGTCGCGTGGGCGGACACGCGGCCGCCGACGCGGGAGGTCAGGGTGGCGGCGAGCTGCCCGCCGACCTTGTCGAGATAGACGATCTCGTTGCGGTCGAGGACCGCGAGATGTGCGACCATCCCGGTCTGCAGGTGCAGTTCGTGGAGCAGCGGCGCCGCCGCCTCGCGGATGCGGCCGTGGCCGTTGTCCCCGGCGCCGAGCGACTTGGCGCGGCGGCCGAGACAGTAGCCGAACGACGCGTGGTCGACCCATTCGAGCCGGACCATCTGGTCGAGGATGCGGTGGACGGTCGAGCGGGGCAGCCCGGTGCGGCAGGCCACCTCTTCGAGGGTGAGCCGGGAGGAGGCGTTGTCGAAGGCGTCGAGGATCAGTGTCATGCGCTCGACCATGGAGGCGGGCAGTTCGCGCTGCGGCGCCGACGATCCCCGGGCCGACTCCGATGTCGTCTTGTATTCCCCTGTAGCAGCATCGAATTCGGGCATCGACGTAACCTCCTCCAACCCCTCGGACCGAGGGAGACCCCAAGAGACTGAAATTCATTCTTGTGACCGACCTAACAAGTATCACCGATCGGGCCATGATTGACAACATCCCACTGATCAGGAAGCACACCGGACACCCGTTCCCCGACCGGTAGAACGGTCGGGAAGGACGATCACGCGCTTCACCCCCGCGCCGCCGCCCGGGCGCGCGCCGGGTTCGCGTACGAGGGGTTCGATCGCATGTACATAGGTGTCACATCCCCCGTGGTCATCGACCACCCCGCCTCCCGCGCCGAATGGGAGCGCCACGCCGGCATCGACGAACTCGCGCGCGTCGCCGAGACTGCCGATCGCCTCGGCTACCACCACGTCACGTGCAGCGAACACGTCGCCGTCCCCACCCGGATCGCCGCCGAACGCGGCGGCGTCTACTGGGACCCGCTCGCGACCTTCGGATACCTCGCGGCACGCACCCGCCGGATCAGGCTCAACACCCGGGTGCTCGTACTCGGCTACCACCATCCCCTCGAGATCGCCAAGCGGTACGGCACCCTCGACGCCGTCAGCGGCGGCCGGCTGATCCTCGGCCTGGGCGTCGGCAGCCTCGAGGAGGAATTCGCACTGCTCGGGGCGCCCTTCGAGGACCGCGGCGCCCGCGCCGACGAAGCACTCCGCGCCCTGCGCACCGGACTGTCGACCCCGAATCCCGAGTTCCACGGCACCTACTACGACTATGCGGACGTCGAGGTACGCCCGCACGCGGTGCAGCCGCGGGTGCCGTTCTGGATCGGTGGCCGCACCGCACGGTCGCTGCGTCGCGCGGTCACGCTCGGCGACGGCTGGCTGCCGTTCGGTCTCACCGTGCAGCAGATCGACGAAATGCTGCGCAAGGTGGATCCACCGGCGGGATTCGACGTCGTCCTCGACACCGGCCGCCCGCTCGATCCGCTCGGCGACCGCGACGCCACACTGCGGGCCCTCGAACGACGCCGCGCGATCGGCGCCACGATCGTGAGCTCGACCTTCGCCTCCACCGGCGCGGAGCACTACTGTGATCAGCTCGCGGCGCTGCGCGAGATCGCCGGCGAGGCCGGGGCCGAATTCGAATCCGATTCTCCGCACACATCTTCCGATCTCGACGAAAGCTCCCGATAACGCATGACGAGAACCCTGTCCCCGCTCTTCCGCCCCCTGACGGTGCGCTCGCTCGAGCTGCCCAACCGCATCGTGATGTCGCCGATGACCCGGTCGCACTCCCCCGGCGGCGTGCCGGGACCCGACGTCGCCGAGTACTACCGCCGTCGCGCCGCCGGCGGTACCGGCCTGATCGTCACCGAGGGCGTCGCGATCGACCATCCGACGGCCGTCGACAACCCGCGGGTCCCGCGGATGCACGGCGACGACGCCCTCGACGGGTGGCGGCACGTCGTCGACGCCGTCCACGCCGAGGGTGGCCGGATCATCCCGCAGCTGTGGCACGTCGGGCCGCTGTGGGGGGCGATGACCAGCAAGGTCGACCCCGCGCTGACGCCGATGCGCCCGTCGGGTGTGTGGGGCGAGCCCGGTGTCACGACCTATTCGGACGAGTACGTCGCGCAGGCCTCGCGGCCGTGCCGGCCGATGACCGACGACGACATCGCCGACGTCATCTCCGCCTACGCGCGCGCGGCGCGGGCCGCGCTGGACGTCGGGTTCGACGGGGTCGCGCTGCACGGCGGCCACGGCTACCTGCTCGACGCGTTCCTGTGGGCGAGCACCAATCGCCGCGACGACGAGTGGGGCGGCGACTTGCGAAGACGTACCAGGTTCCCGGCTGCGGTGGTCGCGGCGATCCGCGCAGAGATCGGCGAGGACGCGCCGATCTTCTTCCGGTTCTCGCAGCACAAGCAGCAGGACTACACCGCGCGCATCGCGGAGACCCCGGACGAGCTGGGCACGATCCTCGGCGCGCTCGCCGACGCGGGGGTCGACGTGTTCGACGCGAGCATCCGCCGCTTCGACGTCGCCGCGTTCGAGGGCAGCGCCCTGTCGCTCGCGGGGTGGGCGAAGAAACTCACCGGCGCGATGTCGATGGCCGTCGGCAGCGTCGGTATCGCGACCACGCTGCGGGAGACCCGCCTCGGCGTGGCCGCACCGTCCCGCGACAACCTTCCGGAACTCGAGCGCCGGCTCGCCGCAGGCGAGTTCGATCTCGCCGCGATCGGGCGTCTGCATCTCGCCGATCCGCAACTCGCCACGATCCTGCGTGCCGGTGGTCCGCTCCCCGAATTCGATCAGGGCGTGCACGCGCGCACCCTGACCTGACCCCCGCACCCGTGCGCGTTTTCGGTAGTCGGAACTACCGAAAACGCGTACGGGGCAGTGGGGTTCGCTCAGTCCGCGGTTCGCCGCGGGATCATCACCGTGAGCACGATGGCCACGACCGTGCAGATCACGATCATGGCGCCGACGAGGTTCAGGCCGGTGACCGTCATCGCGCCCTGCGACGTGACCGTCGCGGCCAGGATCATTGTCGCGAGCGACGTACCGACGCCCTGACCCGCCATCCGCAGCACGGTCTGGGTGCCGGTCGTCTCGCTGGTGTTGCGTTCCGGCACGGACTCGACGACGAGGATCGGCAGCGCGGTGTACGCGAACGCCGTCGCGACCGACACCACGACCACCATCGCGGTCATCGCGAGTTCCGAACTGTGCGCGGTCAGCATCACGACGACACCGACGACGAACAGCGCGCTGCCGAGCAGCATCGACATCCGCGCGCCCACGGCCGCGGCGATCCGGCCGCTGATCGGCGTGCACGCGAATCCGAACAGCGAACCGATGAACGACAGCCACCCGGCGTGCGTCGCGGACAGACCCAGCCCGAACGACCCGGTCGTCGGGGACTGCATCACGATCGGGATGATCATGGTCACCACGCCCAGCGGACCCATCGCGATCGCGAGCGTCGCGAGCATCGTCAGGGAGAACTTGCGATCGGCGAACAGGCTCACGCTGATGAGGGGGTTCCGGACCTTCAGTTCCCACCGCACGAGCAACGCGAGCCCGGCGAGGCCACCGATGACGAGCGCGAGGAACCGCGGGTCGGACCAGCCCCACGCGCCGACCTTGTTGATGCCCAGCAGGACCGCGGCGACCGATGCGGCGAACAGGACGGCGCCGATGTAGTCGATCGCCTCCTTCGTTCCCTTCGGGCGACGCCAGGGCAGGACGAACAGCACGAGGAACAACGCGAACAGCGAGTAGGCAGCAGCGACCACGAAGATCATGTGCCAGCTCGCGTAGTCGATGAGCAGCCCGGCGACGAGCAGCGAGGCGGCACCGGCGGTCACCGCGGTGCCCGAGATCAACGCGACGGCGACGGGTACACGCGCGGGGGGAAGGTGCTCACGTGCCAGGCCTATGCACAGCGGCAGGATCGCGCCGGCCACACCCTGGATCGTCCGGCCGACGATGATGCTGCCGAGGCTGTCGCCCAGGGCGCTGATGAGCGAACCGAGGGCTGCGAGGGCGAGCAGGACGACGAGCACGCGTTCGCGGCCGTACATGTCGCCCAGCCGGCCACATGCGGCCGCGGACGCCGCGGCCACCAGGAGGAACGACGTGACGGCCCACCCGACCGTGGTGGCGTCGCTGCCGAAATCCTTGATGAGCGTGGGGATCGCGGCGTACATCATCGATGTTTCGAATGCGCTGATGATCTCGACGGCGATCAGCACCGCCACGATCACCCAGAATGGACGTTGGCGGGCGTAACGCCCCTTGGCCGGCGGATCGGGAATCAGAGGTTCGACTCGAGTCGCATCGGAAGTCACAGATTCGGTTCCAGACTTTTCGGCGCACCGCGTATTGCGGTACGCGGGTGAGGGGGAGGGAGGGGAACGACGGTCGGCACTGCGGCCGACAACCGTGTCCCACATCACTTTCCCGTCCCGAATGTGTCTGTCGCCCAATCGGTCTCGCTCAGCGGGAACAAGAAAAGGAAGACGCCCAACGTATGTCGTGGACGTCTTCCTCGAAACTTCTCGTGCGGGGCAGGTCAGCGGTTCAGCAGCGCGCGCATCGCCTCGGCCGCGCCACGGACCAGCGCGTCGCGCGGGAATCCGCTGCGCTTGACCGCAGCCTTGTAGTTGCCGCCCGCAACCCACACCGGGCCGTCGGCCAGGTGCTCGAGACCTTCGCGCGCGACGTCCTCCGGCTCGGACACGAGCATGCCCGGCACGTCGAAGTTCAGCCCGGCACGTTCCATCGCGGGGGTGCGGGTGACACCGAGGACCAGTTCGAGGACATCGACGCCGTACGGCGCGAGCTCGAGCCACAGGCTCTCCGCGAACACCCGGCTGAACGCCTTCGACGCCGCGTAGATGCTCTGATGCTCCGAACCCATGTACCCGGCGAGGGATCCGAGCAGCATGATCCCGCCGCGACCCATGTCCTTCATGCGCGCCCCGAACAGGTGCGCGAGCTCGACCTGCCGGTGCACGTTCAGATCGATGACGCCGCGGAAACCGTCGAGGTCGCCGGTGACGAACTCGTGGCCGTAACTGTTGGCGCCGGCGTTGAAGATGAACAGCCCCACCTCGAGATCCGCAGTGGCCGTGCGGATCTGCTCGACGGCGTCTTCGGCGAGCAGATCCAGTGCGAGCGTGCGCACCTCGACGCCGTGCTCGCGTACCGCGGCGGCGGTGTCCTCGAGCGGCCCCGGCTTGCGGGCGATCAGCAGCAGATCGAACCCGGCGCGGCCGAGTTCGTCGGCGAAGGCAGCGCCGACTCCCTCGGAGCCACCGGCAATCACCGCCCACTTGCCGTAACGGGCACTGTCGATCTGCAGGGTTTCGCTCATCACTGTCCTTCGGATTCCGTTGTTACGCGAGCCGACACGAATCGGATCGAACTACTGGAGGATCGGGCCGGGTATGGGCGCGTCGTCGACGACGTCGATCAGTCCCTCGGTTGCGGCGCGGATCAGGCCGGCCTCCAACGCCGAACACGTCAGGACCGGTGCACCCGGGCGGTGACCCGGTCCCGACGCGTTGCCGAGCTCATGACAGCGGCTGCGCGCCTGCGCATTCCACTGCACCTCGGTGTGCTCCCAGCTGTTCTTCCGCACGAGCACCTGGGCCTGGCATTCACTGCACCGCAGGGGCTGCATCCGTGTCCGCCTTCGCCGCGCGGGCCGCCCGGGCGGCGACGTTCGCTTCGACTTGCTTCATCCACGCCGCGACCGGACGCGTGGTGTCCATCTCGAACTCGAACCGGTCGGTCATCTCGCGGGTCACGTCCGCGACGTCGACGTAGAACTGCTCGTACCAGCGGCGCAGCTGGTAGACCGGGCCGTCCTCCTCGCACAGCAGCGGGTTCTCGATCCGGGTCTTGTTCTTCCAGATCTCGATGTCCTGCTCGAAACCGCGCGCGATGAAATCACCGAACTTCCGGGCGGTTTCGAGAGCGACGTCGTCGGGCAGCTGCGGCGACTTCTTGACGATCATGCCGTACATGAGCACGAACTTGTCGGCCGACACCGGGTAGTGGCAGTTGAGCAGCACCGACTCGACGTCGTAGCCCTCGTAGCAGTACTTCAGGTCGTCGATCATGAACGACGGGCCGAAGTACGACGCGGTGGACTCGTTGCCGAGGAGCTTCGGCTGTCCCGGCGTGTTCGGGCGCATGTCCTCGCGGGCCTGACCGTGCATGACCTGGGTCGCGACGTGGCCTTCGAACACGTTCTTGAAGTACGTCGGGAACGAGTAGTGCACGTAGAAGAAGTGCGCCATGTCGACGATGTTGTCGATGATCTCGCGGCAGTTCGTGTCGACCTCGGTGGTGTACCAGACCCACTCGGTCCACTCGTCGGTCAGCGCGCCCTCGATGCGCGGGATGGTGACCTCCGCCGGCGGCGGGTTGCCCTCGGGGTCGTGCCAGACGAACAGCAGTCCGTCCTGGTCGAGGGTGCGCCACGCGCGGGTCTTCGCGAGCGGCGGGACCCGGCGGGCGTAGGGAATGTTGGTGCACTTGCCCTTGCCGCCCCAGCGCCAGTCGTGGAACGGGCAGGCGATGTCGTCGCCCTTGACCGTTCCCTGGCTGAGGTCGCCGCCCATGTGCCGGCAGTACGCGTCGAGGACCTGAAGTTCCCCGGCGGTGTCGGCCCACACGACGAGTTTGGTGCCGAACGCCTCGACAGAATGCGGCTTCCCGTCCCGGAAGCTCTCCGCCAGACCGAGGCAGTGCCAGCCGCGGGCGAAGCGGGTGGGAGCGGTACCGGTGACGATCTCGCGGATATCGGAAGTACCGGTGGTTTCCAAGCTCACGGCTGGCCGTCCTTTCGGCAGTGATGATCGGTGGGATCGAAAGTGCTACTGAGGTTTCCGTGCTCTTCGTCCTGACGGTAGGTGAGTCCGGCAGCAGCCGAATCGCAGGTCCCACTCGCCGGGATCCGGGCCGGGATCAGGCAACCGGCGCCGGGAGCAGCGCCGCGCGACCGTTCGCGACGAAGTCGCGTTCGATGTCGGCGCGGGTCGACTCGTCGAGCAGAACGTATTCGGGGGTGCGCCCGACCCGGACGTAGACGGGATCGTCGGTGTACCACGCGACCGCCCGCAACGGCGCCTTGTCGATCTTGTTGCTGCCGGTCAGCGGAATCCGATCGGTGACCCGCACGAACCGTGGCCACCACTTGTCCCCCATGTCGGGTTGTTCGGCCAGTTCCCGGCCGAAAGCGACCGGGTCGAACACGGCACCGGCGTCGAGTTCGACGGCGCACATCACCTGATCGCCGGTCGTCGGGTCCGGCACCGCGAACACCGGGGCCGACAGCACGCCGGGAATGCGCTGCAGGATCCGTTCGACGGGCGCGGCGGCGAAGTTCTCGCTGTCGACGCGCAGCCAGTCCGAGGCCCGCCCCGCGAAGTAGAAGTAGCCGTCGGCGTCGCGGTAGCCGAGGTCGCCGGTCCAGAAGTCGTCGCCGCGGATCCGGTCCGCGGCGGCGCCCGGGTTCTTGTAGTAGCCCTCGAACGACGCGGCCGCGCCGATCGCGACGATCTGCCCGATCGCCTCCGGGTTCAGCAGCCGGCCCGTCCCGTCGAACCGTGCTCGCGGGCATTCGAGTCCCGTGTTCTCGTCGAGGATGCGGGCGTCGGTGCCGCCCGCGGCGACCCCGAGCGACCCGGTCGGGGTGTCGGGGGTGCGGTTGATGCGCAGGACACCTTCGCTCGAGCCGTAGCCCTCGATGACGGTGCAGCCGAACCGCTCGGAGAATCGTGCGACGTCGACCTCGGATGCTTCGGTGCCGAACGCCACCTCGAGGGTTCCGGTGCGGTCGCGGGGATCCTCGGGCCGGTTCAGCACGTACGACAGGGCGCGGCCGACGTAGTTGACGAAGGTCGCGCCGAACCGGTGGATGTCCTCCGAGAAGCGGCTCGCGGAGAACTTGCGGATCAGGCCGACGGTCGCGCCGACCCGCATCGCGGTGCCGAGGTTGAGCATCACGGCGTTCCCGTGGAACAGCGGCATGCACAGGTACGCGACCGAGTCGCGGCGCATGTGGGTGCGTTCGACGAGCACGTCGACGAGCCGCCCGAGCCGGCCCTGCGTGACGATCACCGCCTTCGGGCGGCCGGTCGATCCGGAGCTGAACAGCAGCAGCGCGATGTCGTCGGCCGCGGGCACCGTGTCGGGCAGGGCGGAACCGCGGTGCGGTTCGAGGAACTGCGTGTAGCCGGGCGTATCGATGTCGAGGATGCGGTCGGCGGGCAGGCCGTGGCCGGTGCCGTCGACGAGGTGGGCCAGGCGTGATTCGGTGACGAGGAGATCCACGTCGGCCTGGCGGATGTCCTCGGCGAGTTCCGGGCCGCTGCGGCTGGCGTTGATCCCCACGACCACCGCTCCGGCGAGGGCACCTGCTCCGATCCAGAACACGAAGTCCGGCACGTTCTCGAGCAGTACCCCGATGTGGCGTTGCCGGCCGGGTGGGGCGGGCACGGCCGCGACGAGCGCGGCGGCACGATCCGCGCTGTGCTGCACCACCTCGTCCCAGGTCCATTGCCGGTCCTCGAACCGCACTCCGACCTTGTCGTCGCCCTTGCGGGCACGCACGACTTCGGCGAACGTCTGCACTGCCACCTCCGAATCGTTGCCGGCGCCCGCACGCGGACGCCCGGGGATGCACGTTAGGAGCGGCCACCCCGGGCATCTGTGCAGGTCCCACTCACCGGTACGTTCGGATGGCGGGGCGACGGGCGTGAGAGTCTTCGGCCGGACGTTCGGTCGAGAAGGGAGGCTCGCGATGACCGTGCCACCCGATCCGCAGCAGTTCCTCGACCAGCTGGTCTCGCGTCTGACCGGCCGCGGCGGCCCGTTCGAGATCGTGATGAGCGACGTGCTGGGCGCCGAGATGCCGGTCATGCGGAACCGGCACATCGCCGTCGCGGATCTGCTGGAGCGGTCGCAGGCGTGGGGCGACCGGGAGTACCTCGTGACGGCGACACGGCGGATCTCGTTCGCCGAGCACGCGCGGGAGGCGTACGCGCTCGCGGCGGCCCTGCAGCAGCGGTACGGGGTCGGGGTCGGCGACCGCGTCGCGATCCTGTCGGCGAACCGGCCCGAGTGGGTCACCGCGTTCTGGGCGACGCAGGCGCTCGGTGCGATCACCGTCGGACTGAACGCGTGGTGGGCGCAGCCCGAGATCGAATTCGGGATCTGCAATTCCGCGCCGCGGGTGGTGTTCGCGGACGAGCCGCGCGCCGAGGCCCTCTCCGGGCGCAGCCCGCACGGCACGATCGTGCTGACCGTCGAGCATGATCTCCCGCGGCTGATCGCCGAATTCGCCGGGATGCGGCCGCCGCCGCCGCGCGTCGACGAGGACGATCCGGCGGTTCTGCTCTACACGTCGGGTACGAGCGGCGACCCGAAGGGTGCGCTGCATTCGCAACGAAATCTGTTGGCTGTGACGGACTATCACCGTTTCGCCGATGCGATCTCCGCGACGTGGAGCGGGGAGGTGTACGACCGGGACACCCCGTGCGAGGCCCGGTACCTGCTGACCTCTCCCCTGTGCCACATCACGAGCCTGCACAACACGATCGTCCCGCGGCTCGCGACCGGCAGCACCGTCGTGATGAACCAGGGATGGTTCGACGTGCACCGCGTCCTCGAGATCATCGAGAACGAGCAGATCACGCATTGGAACGCGGTCCCCTCGATGGCGGCGCGGATGCTCGAGATCCCCGACCTGGACCGGTACGACCTGGGTTCGCTGACCCGGTTCACCCTGTCGTCGGAACCGACGTCCCCCGAGTTCAAGCAGCGTCTGCGGGAGCGGCTGCCGTTCGGCCGGTACGCGGTCGTCGACAGCTACAGCATGACCGAGTGCAGCACGTCGATCGCGGTGGCCAGCGCGCAGGATCTCGAGCGGTATCCGGGCACGGTGGGTCCACCGGTCATCACGGTGAGCATGGAGATCCGGGACGAGCACGGCGGATGGCTGCCGGACGGTCACGTCGGCGAGGTATGCGTGCGCAGCCCGTTCGTGATGCTCGGCTACTGGGGTGACGAGGCCGCGACCGCGGCCACGATCACCCCCGATCGGTGGCTGCGGACCGGCGACCTGGGCGTGGTCGAGAACGGCCGGCTGCGCCTGCTGGGCAGGCGTGCCGATCTGATCCGGCAGAACGGCGAGGACATCTACCCGTCGGAGGTCGAACGGGTGCTCGGCGGGCACCCCGCCGTGCGGGAATGCCTGGTCACCGGGGATTCGCATCCCGAGTGGGGCGAGGAGGTGTGCGCGGTCGTGGTTCTCGCCCCCGGGAGGGAGGCGACGAAGGAGGAGCTGACCGCCTATCTCGCCGATCGGCTCGCGTACTTCAAGGTACCCACCCGCTGGAAGATCACGCGGAACCTTCTGCCGCGCAACACAACCGGCAAGATCGTCCGGCGTCGCCCCTGGACGGAAGACCCGTCCGGGCACTGAGTCCGGCTCCACCACCACATGGCGGACCCTGTGCCGCGGAGCGGGTGTGTGCTAGCTTACCAAGCAATCGCTTGGTTCGGTACCGACGTAAGGAACATGCCATGGGCATCACCTCCACCTCCGACGGCGCGGGAATCACCACGGTCACCGTCGACTACCCGCCCGTGAACGCCATTCCGTCCGCCGGGTGGTTCGAACTGGCCGACGCGGTCCTCGCCGCCGGCAAGGACCCGGACACCCACGTCGTGATCCTGCGGTCCGAGGGTCGCGGCTTCAACGCCGGCGTGGACATCAAGGAAATGCAGGCCACCGAGGGGTACGACGCACTCATCGCCGCCAACCACGGCTGCGCCGCCGCGTTCTCCGCCGTCTACGACTGCGAGGTCCCGGTCGTGGTCGCCGTCAACGGCTTCTGCGTGGGCGGCGGCATCGGCCTGGTCGGCAACGCCGACGTCATCGTCGCGTCCGACGACGCGGTCTTCGGGCTCCCCGAGGTCGACCGCGGCGCGCTCGGCGCCGCCACCCACCTCTCGCGCCTGGTCCCGCAGCACCTGATGCGCACCCTGTACTACACGGCGCAGAACGTCACGGCCCAGCAGCTGCACCACTTCGGCTCCGTGTACAAGGTGGTGCCGCGCGCCGAACTCGACGCCGCCGCCCGCGAGGTCGCCGGCCTGATCGCAGCGAAGGACACCCGCGTGATCCGCCGCGCGAAGGAAGCGATCAACCGCATCGACCCGGTGGATGTGAAGAACGCCTACCGGCTCGAACAGGGCTTCACCTTCGAGCTGAACCTCGCCGGCGTCGCCGACGAGCACCGCGACGAATTCGTCGCGACCGGCAAGCCGCGCGCGAACAAGTAGGGAGAGAAAAACATTGCGTGACAAGAGGATTACTCTCGACGACGCCGTCGGACAGCTGCGCAGCGGCATGACCATCGGGCTCGGCGGCTGGGGTTCGCGCCGCAAGCCCATGGCGTTCGTGCGCGCGATCCTGCGCTCGGACGTGAAGGATCTGACCGTCGTCACCTACGGCGGACCGGACCTGGGCCTGTTGTGCTCGGCCGGCAAGGTCAAGAAGGCGTACTACGGTTTCGTGTCGCTCGATTCGGCCCCGTTCTACGATCCGTGGTTCTCCAAGGCCCGCACCGAGGGCACCATCGTCGCCCGCGAGATGGACGAGGGCATGGTCAAGTGCGGCCTCGAAGCTGCCGCCGCACGCCTGCCGTTCCTGCCGATCCGCGCCGGCCTCGGCTCCGACGTGCAGAACTTCTGGGGCGACGAACTGCAGACTGTCACCTCCCCCTACCCGGACGCCTCCGGCAAGCACGAGACGCTGATCGCGATGCCCGCCCTCAACCTGGACGCGGCGTTCGTGCACCTGAACATCGGTGACGCCCACGGCAATGCGGGCTACCAGGGCGTCGACCCGTACTTCGACGACCTGTACTGCCTGGCCGCCGAGAAGCGCTTCGTCTCCGTCGAGAAGATCGTCGAGACCGAGCAGCTCGTCAAGGAGGTTCCGCTGCAGCAGCTGATCCTCAACCGCATGATGGTCGACGGTGTCGTCGAGGCCCCGAACGGCGCCCACTTCACCCTCGCCGGCGAGTCCTACGGCCGCGACGAGAAGTTCCAGCGCCACTACGCCGAGGCCGCCAAGACCCCCGAGTCGTGGCAGGCGTTCGTCGACCGGTTCCTGTCCGGGTCCGAGGACGACTACCAGGCCGCCGTCAAGAAATTCGCCGAGGAGTTGGCATGACCTCCATCGAAACCGTCACTCGCGCCGAGTACTGCGCGATCGCGTGCGCCGACATCTTCGCCGGTGCCGGCGAGATCATGGCCAGCCCGATGTCGACGATGTCGCAGATCGGTGCCCGCCTGGCACGTCTGACCACCGAGCCCGACCTGCTCATCACCGACGGGGAGGCACTGATCCTCGCCGACACCCCCGCGATCGGCGCGAAGGGTGCGATCGAGGGCTGGATGCCGTTCCGCAAGGTGTTCGACGTCGTCGCCTCCGGCCGGCGCCATGTCGTCATGGGCGCCAACCAGATCGACCGCTACGGCAACCAGAACCTGTCGGCGTTCGGTCCGCTGCAGCAGCCGACCCGCCAGATGTTCGGCGTGCGCGGGGCGCCCGGCAACACCATCAACCACGCCACCAGCTACTGGGTCGGCAAGCACAACAAGCGCGTGTTCTGCGACAACGTCGACGTCGTCGCGGGTGTGGGCTGGGACAAGGTCGATCCGGAGAACCCGGCGTACAAGTACCTCAACGTGTATCGCGTCGTCACCAACCTCGGCGTCTTCGACTTCGGCGGCCCCGGTCACAGTTTCCGCGCGTTGAGCCTGCACCCGGGCGTCACCGCCGACGAGGTCGCGGACAACACCTCCTTCGAGGTCGCGGACCTGGCCGATGCCGGGGTCACCCGCGAGCCCACCGCCGAGGAACTGCGGATCGTGCGTGAGGTTCTGGATCCGAGGAACCTGCGCGACCGCGAGGTCTCCGCATGAGTGCTCCCCGGATCGAAACGGCGCTGACGAAGCTGGTCGGCATCGAGCATCCGATCGTGCAGACCGGCATGGGCTGGGTGTCCGGCCCCCGCCTGACCGCGGCCACCTGCAATGCCGGCGGGCTCGGCATCCTGGCGTCCGCGACGATGACCTACGACGAACTCGAGGTCGCCGTCGCGAAGACGAAGTCGTTGACGGACAAGCCTTTCGGTGTGAATATCCGCGCCGACGCGTCGGACGCCGCGCAGCGCATCGACCTGCTCATCCGCGAGAACGTCAAGGTCGCCTCGTTCGCGCTGGCACCGAAGAAGGATCTGATCGCCAAGCTCAAGGATCACGGCATCGTCGTGATCCCGTCGATCGGCGCCGCCAAGCACGCCGTGAAGGTCGCGTCGTGGGGCGCCGACGCGGTGATCGTCCAGGGCGGCGAGGGTGGCGGCCACACCGGTGGTGTCGCCACGACGCTGCTGCTGCCGTCCGTGCTCGACGCCGTCGACATCCCGGTGGTCGCCGGGGGCGGATTCTTCGACGGCCGCGGGCTCGCGGCGGCGCTGGCGTACGGTGCGGCGGGCGTGGCCATGGGTACCCGGTTCCTGCTCACCAGCGACTCCGCGGTGCCGGATTCGGTGAAGCAGCAGTACCTTTCGCGCGGATTGCAGGACACCACGGTCTCCGTGAAGGTCGACGGCATGCCGCATCGGGTCCTCAACACCGACCTGGTCGACGCGCTCGAGAAGTCCAGCTACGCGAAGGGACTCGTCGCGGCGACGAAGAACGCGATGAAGTTCAAGTCGATGACCGGCATGAAGTGGTCGACGCTCGTCAAGGACGGGCTGGCCATGAAGCGGTCCGGCGACCGGACGTGGCAGCAGATCATCATGGCCGCGAACACCCCGATGCTGCTCAAGGCCGGACTGGTCGAGGGCAACACCGAAGCCGGAGTGCTGGCGTCCGGTCAGGTGGTCGGCATGATCGACGACCTGCCGAGCTGCCGCGAACTGATCGACCGCATCGTGGCCGAGGCCGTCGAACGCATCGACGCACTGGCCGCGCTGCGCTGATCTCGCAGCACCCAGCTTCCACAGCACCCAACTTCACAGCACCGAAGCTTCCACAGCACCGAAGCGCCGTCCCGCTTTTCGTCACGGGGCGGCGCTTCGGCGTGCGGGGTACTTCACAGAGCGCACCGTCGTCCGATAACGTCAAGAATGTCGTTCTTGAGAACGAGAACAGTATTTTCTGACGAGAGGGCAGCTCGATGACCGACGCGATACCCGCACCGTTCGACCGATTCCGCCTCGACGGCAAGGTCGCACTGATCACCGGCGGCAGCCGCGGCATGGGCAAGGAGATCGCGCTCGCATTCGCCCGCGCCGGGGCGGACGTCGTCGTCGCGAGCCGCAAGATCGAGAACTGCGAGAAGGTGGTCGCCGAGATCGAGGAGACCACCGGCCGCCGGTCCCTCGCCTACGCCTGCCACATGGGCCACTGGGACGAGATCGAAGGACTCGTCGACGCCGCCTACGCGACCTTCGGACGTATCGACATCCTCGTCAACAACGCCGGCATGTCCCCCGTCTACCGGAACATCGCCGACGTCACCGAGGCGCTGTGGGACAGCGTGCTGGGACTGAATCTCAAAGGACCGTTCCGGCTCACCCAGCTCGTCGGTCCCCGGATGAAGGAGCAGGGCAGCGGCTCGATCATCAATGTGAGCAGCAGCGGCTCGCTGCACCCCTCCGGCGCGTTCATCCACTACGCCTCGGCCAAGCGCGGTCTCAACGCCATGACCGAGGGTTTCGCCGACCTGCTCGCGCCCGAGGTGCGCGTCAACACCCTCATGCCCGGCCCCTACCGCACGGACATCTCCAACGCCTGGACCCCCGAACAGATCCGGCAGTCGGGTGAGGCCGTGCATCTGAAGCGGATCGGCGAACCCCGCGAAATCGTGGGTGCTGCACTGTTTCTCGCGAGCGACGCGTCGAGTTTCACCACCGGGACCGTCGTCCGGTCCGACGGCGGGTTCCGCTGAACAACAGCGGACATCCGTGCGCAGATCGTTGACCCACCCCACCGATCGGGATAGGTTGCTCCGGGGTTTTCACACCGTCGACATGGGGGTTCCGGGTGAAGAGACGATTCCTGCGTGGGGCGATCGCGTCGGTGGCCGTCGCCGCCACCACTGCCGCTGCCGCGATCACCGCGGCACCGGTCGCCGGTGCCGATCCGTCCGGCGGGACCGACGCCGCCGCCTGGCAGGCCGCGGTCGATGCACCCGACGCGTACCCGAACACCGCCGTCGAATGGGACGTCCCCATCACGATGAGCGACGGCACCGTCCTGCGCGCCAACGTCTTCCGTCCCGCGGACGAGAACGGGACACCGATCACGGAGCCCACCCCCGTGGTCCTCAACCTCACGCCCTACACCAAGCTGGTCTCGACCCTGGGAACCGTCGTGGGCGACGACCCCACCCTCGCACCGCTGGTCGAGGGACTCGGCGACACGCTGAACTTCGCCGCCCCGTACGACGGGGTCACCGAGCTCGCGAAGACGACCGGCGGCGGACTCGTGCAGGTCTTCGGACTCAACCGCGACCTCGTGCAGAACGGCTACACGCAGGTCATCGTCGACGTCCGCGGCACCGGATTCTCGCAGGGTGAATGGCAGGTCCTCGGTCCGCGCGAACAGCAGGACACCGTCGAGGTCATCGACTGGGTGTCGAAGCAGCCATGGTCGAACGGCCGCGTCGGCACCAGCGGCGTGTCCTACTCGGCGATCAACCAGTTGCAGGGTGCGGGTCTGCGGCCGGCCGCGCTCGACGCGGTGTTCGCGGTGGAACCCGGCAACGACCTGCTGCGCGACATCGTCGGCACCGGTGGTGCGCTCGGCATCGGATTCATGCCGATGTGGCTCGCCCTCGTCAACGGGCTCAAGTGGATCCCGGACGTGCAGGCGCTGCTGCAGGGCAACTTCGACGCGCAGTGGCTGCGCGACCGGATGGCCGACCCCGCCACCAAGCTTCCCGAACTCGTCGAGGCGGTCACCGCGCCCACCGTCGAAGGGGTCTCCCCCAGTGCTCTCGAGGTCGCGCAGGACGGGCCGTTCTACCAGGACCGCACCGCGAATCTCGAGTCGATCGAGGTGCCCAGCTTCGTCTACGGAGGCTGGCACGACATCTTCGCCAACAGCGAGCCGGACATCTACAACCGCATTCCGGTCGCGCCGGGCGAGAAGCAGCTCATGATGGGCGACGGCTATCACGTCGTCGCCGGTACCGACTTCGGCAAGCCGGGCTTCCCACCGAAGCTCGGCACCCTTCAGCGTGCCTGGTTCGACCACTGGCTCAAGGGAATCGACAACGGCATCGAGAACTACGGGCCGGTCACCCTGTTCCAGCAGGGTGGCGGATGGACCACCACCGACCGGTTCCCCCGTGCCGGTGCCGAATTCGAGAAGTTCTACCTGTCCGGTGCCCCGAGCGGCACCGCCGGCCACGCCGCCTTCGACGGCAGCCTCACCTCCGAGGCACCCTCCGGCACCCAGGATCTGACGATCGCGCCGGGTCTGCGCGGGTTCTGCTCGCGCGAATCGGCCGTCGGCACCGCCGGAATCACGGTGCTGCTCGGTTCGAACTGCACCAGGGACGCCCGCTTCAACGAGGCGGAGGGGCTGACGTTCACCGGCGCCCCGGTCACCGAACCGACCGAGATCTCCGGCGCGATCAACGTGCACCTGAACACCGTCCTCGACGCCCCCGACGGCTTCTGGTCGGTGACCGTGAACGACGTTGCGCCCGACGGCCGTTCGACCGTCCTGACCTCCGGTTCGCTCGTCGCGTCGCTGCGCGCGATCGACGACTCCCGCAGCACCTTCACCCCGACCGGCGACTATGCCGTCGCCGTCCCGCACCTGACGCTCGACACGCGGCGGACCCTCGAACCCGGTGTGCCCACTCGGCTGGACATCTCGACCGTGCTCACCGACGCGATCCTGCAGCCGGGTCACCGGCTCCGGATCAACGTCTACGCGTCGAGCGTGCCCCGGTCGCTGCCGCTGGGTCCGATGCTCCACGACAGCGGTCTGAAGCCGCAGCACATCCGGCTCGATCCGTCCGCGCCGAGCTTCGCCACCGTTCCGATCGTGCGGTAGTTCCCCCCGACCCACACACGCAGGGACGCGCTCGGGCCGAGCCCGAGCGCGTCCCCCCAGCTCACCGGCCGAGCGACGCGTACAGCGCCGATTCGAATTCGAGGTAGCCACCGAACGAGGTGGGATCACCGAAGGGCAGAATCTGGGTCGCCCAGAATCCCCCGTATCCGGACTGCCGATCGATCCAGTAGAACAGGTTGGCGAGCCCCGCCCATCCCAGCGCGCCGGCGGGTCGCCCGGTCGGAGCCTGCTCGTTGTTGATCATGAACGGCAGCGACCACGATTTCGAGATCCCGGGGAAGAACTCGGCGTCGTTCGACAGCGACGGGATGACGCCGGGCAACGGTGTCACGGGAAGCTCCCCGAGATGATTCTGCACGGCCATCCGGACCGTCTCCGGTCGCAGGACCTGCCCGTGTCCACCCTTTCCGTCGTTCAGCCACATCCGGATGAACCGCATGTAGTCACCGACAGTGCCGTACAGGCCGTGACCACCCATGTGAACTTCCGGCGGGGAAGGCAGTTCGAAGTCCATCGCGGAAAGTGATCCGTCGGAGTTGCGAGCATGCATACCGGCCAGATCGGCACGGCGCGTGTCGTCGAGTTCGAAGGTCATGCTCTCGATTCCGAGTGGCTCGAAGATCCCGGCCGAGAACACGTCCCCGAGCCGATCCCCGGTGATCGCCTCGATCACCCGGCCGCACCAGTCGAGGTTGCTGCCGTACTCCCAACGATCCCCGGGGTCGAACAACAGCGGAGTGTCCAGTGCCTGCTTCGTGGCAGTGATGACGCTCGGCTGCCCCTTCTCCTCCGCCAGGCGCCGGTACTTCTCGTTGAAGAAGTCGTAGCCGAAACCGGCGGTGTGGGTGAGCAACATGCGGGTGGTGATGTCGCGGCGAGGCTCTCGGAGCACCGGTTCGCCGGAGTCGTCGAACCCCTCGATGACCTGGACGCTTCCCAGCTCCGGAACGTACTTGCCCGCCGGCGCGTCGAGGTCGAGGCGGTTCTGCTCCACCAATTGCAGTGCCGCGGTCGCGGTGAAGGCCTTGGTGGTCGAGAAGAGCGCGAAGACATCGTCGGTCGTGATCGCCGTGTCCTGGTCGATTCGGCGCTTTCCCGCCGCGCCCTCGTAGATGTTGCCTTCCCGGTCGGTCACCATCGCGACCACACCCGGCACCGGCGCCTCGGCGGTGACGGACCGGTTCAGGATCGCATCGACGGATGCGCGAAGTGCTTCGGTCATGATCTGTCGTCCCTTCACGGTGTCGGTGCTCATCGCAGTTCGAATCCCTTGTAGCCGGCAGCGGCGGCTTCGAGCGTCTTCTCCCGATAGGTGCCGACACCGCCGGTGTACGACAGCACCCGGCGCGGCTTGCCCTCGACGTTCGAGCCGGTGTACCAGGAGTTCGTCTTCGAGATCAGGTTCGCGGCGGCGGTCTCGTCGTGGTGGGAGACCCACGCGGCCTCCCCTTCCTCGGTCGCCTCGATCACGGTGTAGCCGTTCTTCCGCATGTACCGGATGCACTCGTCGATCCACTCGGTCTGCTGCTGCAGGCAGGTGGTCATGTTGCACAGTGCCGCGGACGGTGCGAGGGGAACAGCGGTGGTGAGCATGTTCGGGTAGCCGTGCACCATCAGCCCCATCGTCGTGCGGATGTCCCGAGACCAGTCGTCCTTCAGCGACCGTCCGCCGACACCGCGGATGTCGATTCGGGTCAAGGCGCCGGTGCCCGCGTCGAAACCGGTAGCCAGGATGATCACGTCCAGCTCGTACAGCGTGCCGTCGGCGAGCAGCACCCCTTCGGGCACGATGCGGGAGATCGGGTTCTCGCGCACGCCCACCGCCGTGACGTTGGGTCGGTGGTAGACCTCGAGGTAGCCGGTTTCGAGCGGCACCCGGTGGGTGCCGAACCCGTAGTCCTCTGGGATCAGGAGCCGGCACAGTTCCGGATCGACCAGCCGCGCCCGCATCTTCTCCCGCACGAACTCGGAGATCTCGTCGCTGACGGCCTCGTCGAAGAACATCTCGGCGAACGACGCCAGCCAGAGCTGCAGCGATCCGTTCTCGTAGATCTCCTCGAGCACCTCGCGCCGTTGCTCGGGCGTCAGCTCGTCCCACACGTACCGGAAGTCGTATTCGAAACCGGTGAAGGTGTGCGGCAGCGTGCTGCGGAGCTCCTCGAAGCGCGCCTTGTAGGCCGCCACGTCGTCCGCGCTGTACGACGGGTTCTTCATCGGGAGCGCATACTGCGGCGTGCGGACGAACACGGTCAGGTCCGCGACCTCGTCGACGATGGTCTGGATGACCTGGATACCCGTGGCGCCGGTGCCGATGACGCCGACCCGTTTGCCTGCGATCTCGGCTCCTTCACGCGGCCAGCGCGAGGTGTGGAAGATCTGCCCCGCGAAGTCCTGCTGTCCCGGGAACAGGTCCTGCAGCGGCGCCGAGAGCATGCCGCAACACGTGATGAGGAACTGCGTGTCCACGACCTCTCCGCTGTCGGTCCGCACGGTCCACCGGCCCGACTTCTCGTCGTATTCGGCGCTCGTGACGGTCGTGGAGAACGAGATGTCCCGGCGAAGATCGAGCGAATCGGCCACGTAGTGCATCCACCGTTCGATCTCGGGCTGGTCGGGGAAGCGCTGGCTCCAGCTCCAGTTCTTGTAGAGGTCTTCCGAGAACAGGTACTGGTAGATGTAGGCCTCCGAGTCGAAGCGCGCACCGGGGTAACGGTTCCAGTACCACGTCCCCCCCACGTCTGCGGCGGTCTCGAACACGCGGACGTTCAGTCCCTGTTCCCGCAACAGGTGCAGTTGGTAGAGGCCGGCCACCCCCGCGCCGATGATCAGGGCGTCCAGGGTGCGGTGGGCAGTTGGTGTACCGATAGCCATTGTTCGACCCTTTCCTGTGATGTGGATCACGACTGCGAACAATGCTTGCGCTGTCCCAGCAGGCCGGACTGTCCCAAGATCGGACAGTCGTGAGGTCGCCAAGCTCGGCAAACGAGCCGATAATGGTGTGACGCAGGTCTCATTTCCGGACAAATCGAATCGTAAGAAGGGTGCATCCATGGTCGACGAGCGCGAGCGACTGCGCATTGCCGCGGCGCGAGCGGACTTCCTCGAATACGGGAGCGCCGGAGCAGCCGGGGTTCCCGACGTCGTTGCCGCCTCGTGGCAGCGCAGCCAGTCCGCCGGTGTCGATTACGCAACGTTCCACGTGGAATATCACGACGACATCGACTTCGATTCGCGACTTGTACGGTGCGCGCGACCGGTCCTCGAACGACTCTCCGCCGACATCGCGGATGTCCCCGTCGGCATCGCGCTCACCGACGCGCGCGCCCGCATCGTCGATCGCCGCGACTGCTCCAATTTCGTCGGCAGGCTGCTCGATCGTGTCGATTTCCTGCCCGGGTGCAGCTATGCAGAACGGGGCGTCGGAACCAACGGCATCGGCACCGTCTTCGAATCCGGTTCTGCGATAAGCATTGTGGGCCCCGAACATTTCAACGACGCACTGGTGCAGTTCGCTTGTACCGGCGCGCCGATTCTGGACCCGATCTCCGGCAAGGTGGAAGGCGTCCTCGATGTCAGCCTGCTCGCCGAAAGCTGGTCCCCGCTCCTGCACGCCCTGGTCAAGTCCGCAGCCATGGACATAGGGCGCAATCTGCTCCTCGACAGGAGTCAGGCGCAGCAGGCGTTGTTCGAGATGTACGTCAAGGCCGATTCGCGTCCACGCCAAGCGGTCATGGCGATCGGCGAGACCGTGATCATGAACCGGCGCTCACAGAACCTGTTCACCCCGGAGGAACAACTGGCGATCCACGAGCACGCGCGTTTCCTCATGACTCGACGCGACCGCAGCGCGGAATCGATTTCGCTGCCTTCCGGCCGGACCGTCCACATCCGCGCCACCAGGATCCTGTGCGGCGACGAGGTTGCGGGAATGGTTCTGCTTCTCGACGACAACACCCCGGACAATTCCGGCACTCCGGCGGTCGACCGGACGCTTCCCGCGGTCGACGCACCGGACCCCCGAACCACCGCCATCGCGTCCGGACTTCACAACCCGCCACCATCGATCACCGAAAGCCGCTGTCCCGCATGGAAACGGGCGTGCGACTCGATCGTCGAGTCACTCGGCCGACGGGAGAACCTGCTCGTCCTCGGCGAATCCGGGACAGGGAAGTTCACCCTCCTCGCGGAGTTGTTCCATCGAATGTACCCATCCGGCCGGAGCATCGCGATCGACGCGGACCGCGTGACGCGGCAGGGCGAACTCACTGCGGTCGACACGACCATCTCGACATTGCTGATCGTCCGGAATCTCGACCGGCTCACCACCTACGGCGTCGACGTTCTCAACGAGTTCTTCGATTCCCTGGATCTCGATACGAGAAACTTCATCGTCGCCGCGACACTGTCGGACACCGGCATCGAGTCCGACCTGCCCTGCAATGACGTCCTGGCGAACTTCGACCAGTCGGTGACCGTCCCCGCGATCCGGTTCCGATCCGTCGACTTTCCTCGTCTCGTCGACAGGACGCTCCGCGAAATCGCCCCGGAGCGCCGGATCCGCCTGAGTCCGGAGGCGATGCGTGTCCTGGGCGCATACTCGTGGCCGCGGAACATGACCCAGCTGCGCGAGGCGCTTCACAGCGCCGTGCTCAAACGCCCGGTCGGTGAGATCCAGGCCGAGGACCTACCCGGCTACTGTCGGTCGACGAGCACTCGCACCCTCAGCGTGCTCGAGGCGACCGAACGGGACGCGATCGTCGCCGCACTCCGCGAGTGCGACGGAAACCGCGTCCGCGCCGCAGAAATGCTCGGGATGGCGCGAAGCTCGTTGTACCGCAAGCTCAAGACCTACGGAGTCACGGAGATCTGAGGTGGCAGCCGGGTCACGACTCAGCCGAGCCGATCGCCGAGCAGGCCGGCGAGCGCAGCGAGGCACAGTTCGCGCAATTGCACGGTGGTGACGCCGGGTCGATCCAGCCAGTCGACACACACACTGCGCACGAACGCGATCCAACCGCGCACCGCCAGCGCGACCAGTTCGCGATCCGCGTCCGACGGCGCGAGCGCGTCGACGATGCGCTGCTGCTGCACGTCGAGTTCCGCATCGACGATGCCGCGGATGCTCGCATCGGCGGAGGCGGCACCCCGGTTGACCGCCAACACACCCTGCGCGTGCGACTCGATGTACTCCAGGTAGGCGTCGAGTCCCGCCGCGATCCGGTCGTGCACCGACAACGACGGGTCGGGTTCGGTGACCGCGAGCAACCGGTCGGACTCGCGTTGCACGACCGCCGCCATGAAAT
Source organism: Rhodococcus sp. O3 (assembly GCF_048897285.1). Lineage (NCBI taxonomy): Bacteria > Bacillati > Actinomycetota > Actinomycetes > Mycobacteriales > Nocardiaceae > Rhodococcus > Rhodococcus sp. O3. The sequence continues at coordinate 5,431 of NZ_JBMBTE010000002.1, read as the reverse complement.
CGCGCTTGGTCGGGAAGTAGTGGTACATCAGACCTCGCGAGACACCGGCGAGCTCCGCGACCTCCTCGATGCGCACGTCCTCGTAGGCGCGCTGCGAGAACAACCGGGCACCGATGTCCAGCAGCTCGGTGCGCCGCTGGTCGGGGCTCAGTCGTCGCCGGGGTGATGCCACGTCGCCCAATCTACGTCTTGACAGTCCTGTATCCGGGCGTAGCGTGGCTACTGTACGTCGGTTCAATAAGGGTTCGAACTGTCCGGGGGACGAGCAGATGGCCGTTGCCACATCACACGTGTTCGACACCGAGATCCCGCACCCGCCGTGGCGCCTGCCCGTACTCGGCGACGTGCTGGGAATGTCCGTGAGCACACCGGTGCAGGATTCGATGGAGTTGCACCGCCGGCTCGGCCCGGTCTTCGAACGTCGGCCGTTCGACCTGCGGTTCGTGTTCGTGTGCTCCGGCGAACTCACCGCCGAGCTGTCCGACGACCGCCGCTTCGCCAAACATCTGGCACCCGGCGTCGAAGCGCTGCGCAGCCTGGGCGGGGACGGCCTGTTCACCGCATACAACGACGAACCCAACTGGCGCCGCGCGCACGACCTGCTCGCCCCCGCCTTCACGCAGTCGGCGATGCGTTCCTACCACGCGACGATGCTGGATGTGACCGCCGATCTGCTCGCGCACTGGGATCGGCGCGCAGCCGAGGGCGGACGCGTGGACGTGGCCGCCGACATGACGAAGCTGACCCTCGAGACGATCGGCCGCACCGGGTTCAGCTATTCGTTCTCCCCGTTCGAACGGGACCGTCCGCATCCGTTCGTCGAGGCGATGGTCGGCGGTCTGGCGTTCTCGCAGCGCAGTGCCCTACGGAGGCTGCCGGTCATCGGGCGGTACCTGTTCCCTCGGCAGAAGCGGCAGTACCTCCTGGATCGCGCGTATCTGCATCGGGTCGTCGACGAGGTGATCCGCGAGAGGCAGGCGGCCGGCGAGACCGGGCACGACGATCTGCTCGAACTCATGCTGCGGGCGGCGCGGGAGAACGACCCGAACCGGATCGACGACGAGAACATCCGCAATCAGGTGCTCACCTTCCTGGTTGCGGGTCACGAAACCACTTCGGGTGCACTGTCGTTCGCGCTCTACTACCTAATGCGCAACCCCGGGGTGTTCGCCCGCGCGCGGGCCGAGGTCGATGCGGTGTGGGGCGAGGACGTCCCGGCCTTCGAACAGGTCGCGAAGCTGAGGTACGTGCGGCGGGTGCTCGACGAGGCGCTGCGCCTGTGGCCGACCGCCCCCGGGTACGCCCGGGAGGCACGCGAGGACACGACGCTGGGCGGACGCTACCGGCTGCGCAAGGGCGACTGGGTTCTCGTGCTGCTCCCGGCGGTGCACCGCGATCCCGAGGTGTGGGGCCCCGATGCCGAGACCTTCGATCCGGATCATTTTCTGCCCGAACGGGTTCGGGCGCGGCCGGGGCACGTGTACAAGCCGTTCGGCACGGGTGAGCGTGCCTGCATCGGGCGCCAGTTCGCCCTGCACGAGGCCACCCTGGTTCTGGGAAGCCTGTTGCGGCGCTTCGATTTCGACCTCGATCCGAGCTATCGGCTGCGGGTCGCCGAACGGCTCACGCTGATGCCGCGGGACCTGTGTCCCACGGTGTCGGTGCGCGCCCGCTGAGCTCGCTACCCGGCCGGCGGCGAGTCAGCCGCGCGCCGCGATGCGCGCCTGCACCTCGGGGCGCCGCAACGGCGGGACGCTCGCCGGGGGTTGCCGTCGCTCCGGCAGAGCGGCGAGCAGTCGCGTGGTGGTCGCGGCGACCTCCGCGACCGCCTGTTCGAACGGTTCCCGGGTGGCGTCGGACAACTTGTGGATGCCGCTGACCTTACGCACGTATTGACGAGCGGCGGCTTCGATCTCCTCCGCGGTCGCGGCAGGTTCGAGTCCGCGCAGTTCGGTGATGTTCCGGCACATGGCTCCGAGGGTAGTCCCGTCGACCCGACACCACCCGGTTGAATACGGACGTATGCCCCACATCCCCCGTAGGGTCGATCCGACAACTCCGGAAGGGAGCCGAATGAGAGTCCGACACGTGAGCGCTGCCGTGGCCGTGCTGTCCGCCGCGGCGATCGCCCTGACCACTCCGGGGGTCGCGGGTGCCGCGGCGACGGCGGATGTCGTCCCGGGACGCACCCGGATCAAGGTGACCGTGCACGGGGTGCCGGTTCATCCGGAAAGCTGCCGGGTCGATCCCGATGCGGACGGGAACACCCAGAGCCTGCCGCTGGAACCGTCCGGGACGATGGTCTCGCACAACGTCGCCCCCGGCCCACGCCGGGTACTGGTGTGGTGCCCCGAGGGTGGCGTCATCTACCAGAACATCGTCCACGTGCTGCCCGTCGATCCGCTGGCCGATGCCGCCGACATCGTGTTCCGCACCGCCGGCAGCAGCGACCGCGTCACCGACCCGACACTGCGGTAGCACCGAACAGCTGTCCGTCCCGGCCCCACTGTCGACCGGGACGGACACCTGGTCCGTGTCAGGCCTCGAGGCGCTCGATGATGGTGACGTTGGCGGTGCCGCCGCCCTCGCAGATGGTGAGCAGGCCGTATCGGCCACCGGTGCGCTCGAGTTCGTTGAGCAGCGTCGCCATCAGCTTGGTGCCGGTCGCGCCGAGCGGGTGGCCGAGTGCGATTGCACCGCCGTTGACGTTGACCTTCGCCGGGTCGGCGCCGATCTCCTTGATCCACGCGAGCACGACGGGCGCGAACGCCTCGTTGATCTCCACCAGGTCGATGTCGTCGATCGTCAGACCGGCCTTTTCGAGGGCGTACTGCGTCGCCGGGATCGGGGCGGTGAGCATGAAGATCGGGTCGTCGCCGCGGGCGCTGAGGTGATGGATGCGGGCGCGGGGCTTCAGGTTGTGCTTCTTCACCGCCTCGTCGGACGCGAGCAGCAGTGCGGATGCGCCGTCGGAGATCTGGCTCGCGACCGCCGCGGTCAGGCGACCACCCTCGACGAGCGTCTGCAGGCCCGCCATCTTCTCGAGGCTCGTCTCACGCGGGCCCTCGTCGACGGTCGCGTCGCCGAACGGCACGACCTCGTTGTCGAAGCGACCCGCGGCGATCGCGGCCTTCGCGCGTTCGTGGCTCTGCAGCGCCCACTTCTCGAGTTCCTCACGGCTGAGGTCCCACTTCTCGGCGATCATCTCGGCGCCCTTGAACTGGGACACCTCGTCGCTGCCGTAGCGCTCGGTCCAGCCCTTCGAGCCGCCGAAGGGGGTGTCGAACCCGTACTGCTGACCGGCGGTCATCGCCGACGAGATCGGGATCTGCGACATGTTCTGCACGCCACCGGCGATGATGAGGTCCGCGGTGTTGCTCAGGATGGCCTGGGCACCGAAGTGGACGGCCTGCTGGCTCGAGCCGCACTGGCGGTCGACGGTGACGCCGGGGACGTGCTGCGGGTAGCCCGCGGCGAGCCACGCGGTGCGGGCGATGTTGCCGGCCTGACCGCCGATGGCGTCGACGCAACCGAACACGACGTCGTCGACGTCGGCGGGGTCGATGCCGGTGCGTTCGACGACCGCCTTGATCACGTGGGCGCCCAGGTCGGCGGGGTGCACTCCGGCGAGGCCGCCGTTCTTCTTGCCGATCGGGGTGCGCACCGCGTCGACGATGTATGCCTCGGTCATGTTTGCTCCTATGAGGATTCGGGTCTCGACAGGCCGTCGAGGACGATGCTGAGGTACTGCTGGGCCACGTGGTCGGCGGTGAGGGACCCGCCGGGCCGGTACCAGCGCACCGCGACCCACACGGTGTCGCGCAGGAACCGGAAGACCAGTTCTACGTCGAGGTCGGGGCGGAAACTTCCGTCCTCGATGCCGCGTTCGATGACACCGACCCAGAGGTCGCGGAATTCGGTGTTGAGTTCGGCGATGTACGCGAAGCGTTCGTTGCCGACGAGGTGCTTGGCCTCGTCCTGGTAGATCGCGACCGCAGAGTGGGATCGGTCGATCGACTCGTAGGACGCCGTGATGAGGCCTTCGAGGGTCGCGCGGGAGTCGAGCCCGGCGGCGACGATCTTGCGGTAGCGGCCGAACAGGTCGTCGAGGAATCCGCGGAGGATCTCGTCGACCATCGATTCCTTCGAATCGAAGTGGTGGTAGAGGCTGCCGGACAGGATGCCCGCCGCGTCCGCGATGTCACGGACGGTGGTCGCGCGCACGCCTCGGGACGCGAACAGGTCCGCGGCGATGGCGAGCAGTTCGGCACGGCGTCCGGACTTACCGGCGTCGTCACGGGGTGGAGTCATGGATACATCCTTTCAAGGCCTCGGTGTGCCTTTGTGGCGGCCAGGGCCGCCACAAAGGCACACCGGGGCGTCACGCCCTCTGCGACGAGATCGAGACGACCTCGCCGGTCAGGTACGTGGTGTAGTCACTGGCGAGCATGGCGATGGTCGCGGCGATCTCCCACACGTCCGCGGCCCGTCCGAAGGCTTCGCCAGCGGCGAGGCGGTCGAGCAGTTCCTCGCTGGTGACCTTCGTGAGGAACGCGTGCCGCGCGATGGACGGGGCGACGGCGTTGATGCGCACCCCGTATTCGGCGGCTTCGATCGCCGAGCATCGGGTCAGCGCCATGACTCCGGCCTTGGCGGCGGCGTAGTGCGCCTGCGAATGCTGGGCACGCCAGCCGAGCACCGACGCGTTGTTGACCAGGACCCCGCCGTGGTCGACGCTGCGGAAGTAGCGCAGCGCCGCGCGGGTGGCACGGAACGTGCTGTTGAGGGTGATGTCGAGGACGCGGTCCCACTGTTCGTCGGTCATGTCCACGACGGGGGTTTCCCCGCCGAGCCCGGCGTTGTTGACCAGGACGTCGATGCGGCCGAGTTGTTCTGCGGCACCGGTGATCAGGGCGTCGACCTGCTCGGTGGACGAGACGTCGCACAAGATCGAGGCGACCTGCTGCTGCGGGAACTCGGCGGCGAGCTTCTCGACGGTCTCGCCGAGGCGGCGTTCGTGGAAGTCGGAGACGAGCACGTCGCCGCCCTCGAGCAGCGCGCGCCGCGCGGTCGCGAATCCGATGCCGGTGCCCGCGGCGGCGGTGACGACGACCTTCTTGCCGGCGAGCAGGCCGTGGCCGGGAGTCTCGACGGGAACTTCTGCGAGGGGTGAGGTGGTCACGGGCGTGCCTCTCGGGGAAGGCCGAGCACCCGCTCGGCGATGATGTTGCGCTGGACTTCGTTGGATCCGCCGTAGATGGTGTCGGCGCGGGTGAACAGGAACAGCCGCTGCCATTCGGCGAGTTCGAGGTGTTCGGGGTCGGTGATCACCGACGGGGTGCCGGCGTGATCGTGGTCGGGGCCGACGAGCGAGGCCGCGCCCTGCACGTCCATGGCGAGCTTACCGAGATCACGATGCCAGTTGGCCCAC